>NZ_PSQF01000125.1:0-6705 GCF_003324125.1 Subdoligranulum sp. APC924/74
TACCGCAACCCGACATTATCGAGCATTTTGGCAACGCAGATGCCGTGCCGCAGCCGCCGGAGCGGTGCTTAAGCCGTCAGGCGGGAATTGTGCGGTGTTGCCTTGAAAAGCCTTGGAAGCCACAAAGGGCTCCAGCGGCTCTTTGCCTTACATCCTGCTTGTGTTTGCGGAATATCTGTCATTTTCTTTGCTTTCAGAAACACCTTGACAGGCTGCTTTGCTGTTTGGTGTCGTCCCTGAACCGATACCGCAGCAGCTGTATGCCATAAGGATCTGGCGGAAAAGAGGAAACCGAATGAAGATCGTGGTTGTGGGCTTGGGCAAAGTGGGCCGCGCGTTGACCCAGCAGCTCAGCGCAGATAAGCACGATATTGTTGTAATTGACCGCAACCCGACCGTTGTGGATGATATCTGCAATATCTGCGATGTGCGCGGCGTGACCGGCAACGGCGGCTGCTATGAAGTGCAGGCCGAAGCGTTTGAAGGCGGCGCCGATTTGCTGATTGCCGCAACGGACAGCGATGAGATCAACATCCTGGCCTGCCTGGTTGCCAAAAAGCTGAACACCCGCCATACCATTGCGCGCATCCGCAACCCGGAATATGAAAAGCAGCTGCGCTTTATGCGCCAGGAACTGGGCCTTTCGATGGTCATTAACCCCGAAAAGGCCACGGCGCGCGAGATCGCCCGCGTGCTGCGCTTCCCCAATGCGCTCAAGCTGGAACAGTTCAGCAAGCAGCGCTTTGAACTGGTGGAATACCGCCTGACTGATGGCAACCCCCTGACCGGCCTGCAGCTGAGCGACCTGTACAGCAACATGCGGGTCAAAATGCTGATCTGCGCCGTGGCACGCGGCAAACAGATCACCATCCCCACCGGTAGTTTTACCCTGGAAGAAGGGGATACAATCTACCTGATGGCCACCCCGCAGGAACTGGAACAGTTCTTCCGCCGTCTGGGTATTTTTAAGGAGCGCGCCAACAATGTCATGGTGGTGGGCGCTTCCCGCATGGCGTATTATCTCGTCAAAGAACTGAGCGAGATGAACATGCACGTTACCGTAATTGACAACAATCCCGCCCGCTGCCAGGATATGAGCGAAAAAATTCCCCGTGCGCTCATCATTCAGGGCGATGGCACTGACAGCGAGCTGCTGGCGGAGGAAGGCATTGCCGATATGGATGCCTTTGTGGCGCTGACCGGTCTGGACGAAACCAACATTATTCTGGCAATGTATGCTTCTCAGTTGAACCACTGCAAGGTGGTGGCTAAAATCAACCGCAAATCCTTTGCCGATGTGGTGACAGAGCGCGGCCTGGTGGACAGCCTGGTTTCCACCGGCGCTGTCACCACCGAGCTGATCGTACAGTATGTGCGCGCCATGCAGAACAGCCAGGCTACCAATGTGCGCACCCTGCACCGTCTGGTAGGCGGCAAGGTGGAAGCGCTGGAATTCGGCGTTACCGCCGATGTGCCGTTTGCCGGTGTGCCGCTGCGGGACCTGAACCTGCGCAAAAATATCCTTGTGGCGGGCATTATCCGCGAAAACGGCAAGACGATTATCCCGTCCGGCAACGATTCTTTCTGCGCAGGGGATGATGTGATCATTGTTACCACCAACACCGATCTGACCGATCTGCGCGATATTATGGCAAGGGGGTAACGGAATGAACTACCGCATGCTTGGGTATGTGCTGGGCCGTATTTTTATGGTTGAAGCTGCCCTGCTGCTGCCTCCGTCTATTGTAGCTGTTATTTATGGCGAGTGGAGCTGCCTGTTTGCCTTTGTGGTAACGGCGGTGGGGCTGGCCGTGCTGGGCCTTGTTCTGGGGCTGCGCAGCCCCGCCAACACGGCGATCTATGCGCGCGAGGGTCTTGTGATCGTGGCACTGGCCTGGGTGCTGATGTCCGTGTTCGGTGCGCTGCCGTTTATCATCAGCGGCGATATCCCGTTTTTTGTGGATGCCTTTTTTGAAACGGTATCCGGCTTTACCACCACCGGCTCCAGCATCCTGCGCGATGTGGAAGCCATGAGTTACAGTATGCTGTTCTGGCGCAGCTTTACCCACTGGGTGGGCGGCATGGGCGTACTGGTGTTTACCATGGCGGTTCTGCCGGTCAGCGATGGCCGCGCCATGCACCTGATGCGCGCCGAATCGCCGGGGCCTTCGGTGGGCAAAATCTCCAGCAAGATCCGCGATACTGCCAAGATCCTGTATGCCATGTACCTGGTGCTTACCGTGGTGCATACAATTTTGCTGCGCCTGGTCGGTCTGCCCTGGTACGATGCCCTGATCACCGCCTTTGGCGCGGCGGGCACCGGTGGTTTCAGCAACCGTGCGGCCAGCATTGGTGCTTACGGCAGCCCGGCGGTGGAAATGATCACCGCGGTCTTTATGGTGCTGTTCGGCATCAACTTCAATGTGTATTTCTTCCTGCTCATCCGCCATTTTAAGGAAGCGTTTGCCTGCGAGGAAATGCGGGTCTACCTTGGCGTGATTGCAGCTTCCACCCTGGCCGTTGCGGGCAATATCTTCCACTTGTATGGCAATGTGTGGCAGTCCCTGCGCTATTCTTTCTTCCAGGTGGCTTCCATCATTACCACCACGGGTTATGCCACAACAGATTTTAACATGTGGCCCACCTTCTCCAAGGCGGTGCTGGTGCTGCTCATGTTCTTTGGTGCCTGTGCGGGTTCCACCGGCGGCGGCATCAAAATCAGCCGTATCATTATTATGTGCAAAACTGCCAAGCAGGATTTAATGCGGGTGCTGCACCCCCATGCTGTCACTACCGTCCGGTTTGAGGGCAAGCCCCTGGACGATAAAACGGTGTTTGGCGTGCGCACCTACATGAACCTCTACCTGATCATTTTTGTGCTGTCCACCATGGTGGTGGCCATCAACCAGTTTGACCTGGTTACTACTTTTACCGCGGTGGCATCCTGCCTGAACAACATCGGCCCCGGTCTGGAATTGGTCGGCCCTATGGTCAGCTTTGCGGATTTTTCGCCGCTGATCAAGCTGGTGCTCAGCTTTGATATGCTGGTGGGCCGTTTGGAGATCTTCCCCATGCTGGTATTGTTTGCCCCCAGCACCTGGCTGCGCAGCAAAGGCCATCTGGACCGCCGCCTGCGCGCCCGCAACCTGTTCTGAGCCTTACAAAATTAGGGCAACACCGCACAATTCCCGCCTAGCGGCTTAAGCACCGCTCCGGCAGCTGCGGCACGGCATCTGCGTTGCCAAAATGCTCGATAATACACAAAGTATTATCTGCGCTTTTGGCTTAGCATCTGCCGCACCTCGCTCGCCGTATCGGCACTTAGAATTATGCGGTATTGCCATATCTATCTGCGCCCCCTGCTGCATATGTTTGGAACAAAACAGTGCGGCAGGGGGCGTTTGTGTATGCGCAGGGAAACCAACAATGACAGGCAGCAGCGCCTGTTTGTGACCGGGCTGCTCATTTCGGCTGTGGTGGGGGCGCTGATCGGGCTGCTTTGGCCGTTGTGGTTCCCGGCCGATTCTGCCTGCGAAACCACCATTCCCGATGCTTCGTTCTCTGTGCCCACCCTTGCTATGGGCGGCACCCAGCTGCCGGGGGAGGAGGGCGCTGCCATGAAGATCTGCTGCCTGACCTTTGACGATGGCCCCTCCAAATATACCCCGCAGGTGCTGGCTGCGCTGGAAAAATGTGATGCCAAAGCCACCTTTTTTGTCACTGCACAGGACGCGAACCAGGATTATCTGTCGTATCTAACGGATATTGAGGCTGCGGGCCACCAGATTGCCCTGCACAGCGCGTCCCATTCCTATTCCCGCATTTACAGCAGCACCGAAAACTTCTGGCTGGATATCAAAGCTCTGCGCGCCACGCTGGCGAACTATATCGATGTGGATGCTATCCACTGGCTGCGGTTCCCCGGCGGCAGCACCAACACGGTCAGCCACCGATACGGCGGACGGCAGATCATGCAGCAGCTCAAAGCCCAGGCTGAGCAGAAAGGCTATGCCTGGATCGACTGGAACGTGTGCGCCGAGGACGCCACCGCCAGCCACCCCAACGCCGCCCAGATCCTGCGCAATGTCCAGAACGATGCCAAAGACCAACCGATTTGTGTTGTTTTGATGCACGATACCAATGCCACCCACGAGACAGTCAAGGCATTGCCGGATATCCTTGAATGGTTTGCGGCCAAGGGATACCACTTTTTTACCGTGCAGCAAATGGCAGAATAGAGCGCTGTGCGGCCAACTATGGCGAACGGGCAGGGAAGGACATGAAAATAAATGCCTTCGTCATATTGCACATTTTATGCGCGTAGTGTATAATACTTCTTGTGCGGCAAATGCAATACAGGAGGTTTTGACCTTTGCGAAAAACAGAATCTCAAAAAATTGCGCTCTGCGGTGTGCTTAGTGCGCTCTCGGTGGTGGTGCTGCTTGTGGGCAACGTATTGCAGATCGGCACTTACGCCGCGCCCATGCTGGCCAGCTTTCTGCTCATTCCTGTGCTGGAAGATTACGGCAAAAAGTATGCACTGTTGTTGTATGCGGTTGTGTCGTTGCTTTCGCTGTTCCTGGTGCCGGATAAAGAGCTGGTGCTGTTTTATGTTCTGGTGCTGGGGTATTACCCTGTGCTGCGGGTGCGGCTGAACAACATCCGCCGCGGTGTGCTGCGGTGGATGGCCAAGTTTGGCTGCTTCAATGCGGCGGTGGTCGTCATGTATGCGCTGCTGATCGTGGTGCTGGCCCCGCCGGAACTGGTGCAGGAGTTTGCCGCCGAAGGTACCCCCATGCTGCTGGCGTTGCTGGCGCTGGGCAACCTTTCGTTCTGGCTGTGTGACCGTGCCTTAACGGCCATCACCCCGCTGTACCGCCAGCGCATTGCCCCCAGGCTGAAAAAGAAGTTCTGATGCGAAAGCGAAAAGATGAATAAAAGGCAACACCGCACAATTCCTGCCTGGCGGTTGAGGCACGCCGTCTGCGTTACAAAATGCTCGATAATACACAAAGTATGATCTGTACTTTTTGCTTGGCAGCCGATGCACCTCACTCGTTGTATTGGCACGTGGAATTGCGTGGCATTGCCAAAAGAAAAAACAAAATGGAGGAGTAAAAGTTATGTGGTTTGATGATGCAACAATCTACCAGATCTATCCCCTGGGCCTGTGCGGCGCTCCGTTGCAAAACGATGGTAGCGACCAGACCGGGGAACACCGTATTCTGCGCGTGCTGGACTGGGTGGAACATATAAAAAAATTGGGCGCAACCTGTGTGCTGTTTAATCCTTTGTTTGACAGCGATGCCCACGGCTATGACACCCGCGATTATAATCGCGTTGATCCGCGCCTTGGGACCAAAGAGGATTTCCAGGCTGTCTGCAAAGCCCTGCATGAAGCCGGCATCCGCGTGATGCTGGACGGCGTGTTCAACCATGTGGGCCGCGGATTCTGGGCGTTCCGCGATGTGCAGGAGAAAAAGTGGGACAGCGCCTATAAAGACTGGTTCCATATCAGCTTTGACGGCAACACCGGCTATAATGACGGCTTCTGGTACGAAGCATGGGAAGGCTGCTATGAGCTGGTGAAACTGAACCTGCGCAACCCGGCGGTGAAGGAACACCTGTTTGACGCGGTACGCGGCTGGGTACGGGACTATGATATCGATGGCCTGCGTTTGGACGTTGCCTATTGCCTGGATCTGGATTTCCTGGCAGAGCTGCGCGGCCTGGCCAACAGCATCAAGCCGGAATTTGCCCTGATGGGCGAGACCCTGCACGGCGATTATAACCGCTGGATGAACGACCGTGCCTGCCACGCTGTGACCAACTATGAATGCTACAAGGGCCTGTATTCCAGCTTTAACTCCGCCAATATGCACGAGATTGCCTATAGCCTGAACCGCCAGTTTGGCTCCGAGCAGTGGTGCCTGTACACCGGCCGCCACCTGTTAAGCTTTTTGGACAACCATGATGTCAGCCGTATTGCCACCGTCCTGACGGATAAAGCCATGCTGCGCCCGGCTTACGGCCTGCTGTTTGGTATGCCCGGCGTTCCGGCAGTCTATTATGGCAGCGAGTGGGGCCTGGAGGGCGATAAGAAAAACGGTGATGCCACCCTGCGCCCCGCCATTGAAAAGCCGCAGGAAAACGAACTGACCGAATGGATCTCTGCCTTGGCCAAAGCCCGCGCCGAAAGCCCCGCCCTGCGCTGGGGCAGCTACCACAATGTGATGGTGCAGCCCCGCCAGCTGATTTTTGAACGCCGTGTGGATGGCGAGCGCGTGCTGGTGGCCATCAACGCGGCAGGGGAGACCTACCACGCGGATTTCAACGCCGGCTGCGGCACCGCGGTGGATCTGATCACCGGTCAGCCGCATGACTTTGGCGGCGGCAGCGATCTGCCCCCGTACTCCTGCGCATTCTGGAGGATGGAACATTGATGCGTGGAAAACAAAATAGAATAAAGTAATGGCAACACCGCACAATTTCTGCCTTGCGGCTTAAGCACCGCTTCGGCGGCTGCGGCACGGCATCTGCGTTGCCAAAATGCTCGATAATGTCGGGTTGCGGTACCCGCATCGTGCTTCGGGGGCAAAAGCCCCTCGCACTCTGCGACCGCTGCCCCTGCTTCGGTTCGCTGTTTCCGCCACTGGCGGCGCTCACCTTTGCAGCATCCAGTATTATCTGCGCTTTTGGCTTGGC
>NZ_PSQF01000126.1:0-6683 GCF_003324125.1 Subdoligranulum sp. APC924/74
TTTTGGCAACGCAGATGCCGTGCCGCAGCTGCCGGAGCGGTGCTTAAGCCGCAAGGCGGGAATTGTGCGGTGTTGCCTCGGATATCTCCTGACCAAACAAAAAGCGCGCAGCCCCGCCGTCAAGCGGGTGCCGCACGCCTTTGTGCAAAAGCAAAATCTCTTTTGTTCTTTTTATGCTTTTGTCTCCGGAATCAGAACGGGGTCCGCAGCTTTTGCACTGCGGACCCCGTTGTCCTTGCTCCGTGTTTGGATGGTTCTGATTATAGCATACTGCCAAAATTTTGCAAGCACTTTTTGTCGGCATCAGGTGGATTTTTGCCGCCGATTGCCTTATTTTATTAAGCTGTTTCTTCGTTTTTCATCTCGCATCCCCGTTTTTGCTTTCTTTTTTTCCGTCAAATTGTCCTTTGGGCTAAATAACTTCAAAATCACAGCTTTCCCCCGCACCACTGGATCATGCCGGGCAGCGGACGGCCCAGTCCGGCAGCCTTATTCCGCTGTTTCTCCCCGCCTTACGTTGTCACAGCCTTGTTTATCGAAGAGTTTCTCTGCCAATTTCTTCTGTCATCCAAAATCTCGAATTGTTTCTCGTTTTATCGTACCATAGTTTTATATCGAACGTTCGTCTTATTTTGTGCTGGCTTTTTCCGTCATTTCCCAATATTATATATTTTGTGAACAATCATTGCATAGGTTGTAAACATTAGCACTCTGCTATTGACAGTGCTAATTTTAGGGTTATAATAAAGGCGTACCTTGAAAGAGGGGGTGCGGAACGCAAGAGCGTTCCGGGAAACACCGCCAAGGAGCCGCAAGGCTCGGGAAGCGTCAGACTTCCCGGAGAGGCACCAAATAAAATTCCAGATTTTTACAAAGTGAGGTTATGACTTATGTTGCCGACTGTTTTTGGTGAAAATCTTTTTGATGATTTCTTTGACGATTCCTTTGGTATGATGAACGCACGCAACCCGCTGTACGGCAAGCATGCACGCAACCTGATGAAGACCGATATCCGCGAGACCGATACCAACTATGAGCTGGCCATTGATCTGCCGGGCTTCAAGAAGGATGAGATCCACATTGAGCTGAAAAACGGCTACCTGACCATCAGCGCCGCCAAGGGCCTGGATAAAGACGAAAAGGCCCCCGAAGGCAAGTATATCCGCCAGGAGCGTTACACCGGCGCCTGCAGCCGCAGCTTCTATGTTGGCACCGACCTGCAGCCCAAGGATGTCAGCGCCAAGTTCACCGATGGCATCCTGGAGTTGACCTTCCCGAAGGAAGCTCCCAAGAAGGAACCTGATGTGACCCGCGTTGAAATTGGTGAATAACCGATCTGCCTTTGCGGCATAACTGAATAAGTCTCAGCGGTGCCCCGCCCTTGACCCCAATCGGTCAGGGCGGGGCACCGCTTTTTTGTTTTGTTGCACCCCTGTGGTATAATGGTTTTATGGCAACACTGCACAATTCTAAGTGCCGATACGGCGAGCGAGGTGCGGCAGATGCCAAGCCAAAAGCGCAGATAATACTGGATGTCTTATCGAGCATTTTGGCAACGCAGATGCCGTGCCGCAGCTGCCGGAGCGGTGCTTAAGCCGCAAGGCGGGAATTGTGCGGTATTGCCTTATAATAAATCCAACAGGGGGCTGCTGTTTGTATGGTCGATCATATTGAGATCCGCGGGGCACGGGTACACAACCTAAAAAATATTGATGTCGATGTGCCGCTGAACAAAATCGTCGGCATTGCGGGTGTATCCGGTTCCGGCAAATCTTCGCTGGCGCTGGGCGTGCTGTATGCCGAAGGTTCGCGCCGGTATCTGGACGCACTTTCCACCTACACGCGCCGCCGCATGACCCAGGCCCCCAAAGCTGATGTGGACGAGGTTCTGTATGTTCCCGCCGCGTTGGCGCTGCACCAGCGGCCGGGGGTGCCGGGCATCCGCAGCACCTTTGGCACCGGCACCGAGCTGCTAAACAGCCTGCGGCTGATGTATTCCCGCCTTGCCAACCACCGCTGCCCCAACGGGCATTATCTTGCGCCCACCCTGGCCGTGGCCGCCGGGCAGGAGCTGATCTGCCCCGAATGCGGGGCCCGCTTTTACGCCCCTTCGGCGGAAGAGCTTGCCTTTAACAGCCAGGGTGCCTGCCGCACCTGCGGCGGCACCGGCACCGTACAGACCGTTGACCGCGCCACCCTTGTGCCGGACGAAAGCCTGACCATTGACGAGGGCGCTGTGGCCCCCTGGAACTCTTTGATGTGGTCGCTGATGACCGATGTCTGTCGCGCCATGGGGGTGCGCACCGATGTGCCGTTCCGCGACCTGACCGATGTGGAGAAAGAGATCGTCTATGACGGCCCGGCTGAGAAGAAGCACATTTTCTACCACTCCAAAAACAGCGAGCAGGCCGGGGAACTGGATTTTACCTATTACAGCGCCGTACGCACGGTGGAAAACGCACTCTCCAAAGTCAAGGACGAAAAAGGCATGAAGCGGGTGGAAAAGTTTTTGCGTCAGGATATCTGCCCGGACTGCGGCGGTTCCCGGCTGTGCGCTGCAGCCCGCGCACCCAGGCTGCAGGGTATCCCGCTGGATGAAGCCTGCCGCATGACCCTTTCCGACCTGGTTACCTGGGTAAGCGGGGTTCCCGCCGCCCTGCCGGAAGAAATGCGCCCCATGGCGCAGAGCATCTGTGAATCGTTCCAAACGGTGGCCAAGCGGCTGATGGACCTGGGGCTGGGCTACCTGGCGTTGGACCGCGCCGCGGCTACCCTTTCCACCGGCGAGCGCCAGCGTATGCAGCTGGCCCGCGCGGTGCGCAACCGCACTACCGGCGTTCTGTATGTGCTGGATGAACCCTCTATTGGGCTGCACCCCGCCAACATCACCGGCCTGACCGGCGTGATGCAGGACCTGATCCACGACGGTAACTCGGTCATTCTGGTGGACCATGATACCCAGATTCTATCCGAAGCCGATTGGCTGATTGAGATGGGGCCTCAGGCCGGTGCGGGCGGCGGCCAGGTGATTGCCCAGGGCAGCATCCCGGCCATTGAAGCAAACGCTGCTTCCCGCATTGGGCCGTTCCTGGCGGGCAAAGCGCAGTGCCTGCGACCCCAGGCCCCGCAAAGCGAGTTGTTCGCGCTGGGGCGCATTCAGCTTTCCACCAACGCCATCCACACCGTAAAGCCGCTGGACATCGAAATTCCCAAGGGGCGGCTGACTGTGGTGACCGGGGTTTCCGGCTCCGGCAAGACCACCCTTGTGCTGGAAAGCCTGGTTCCCGGCCTGAACGCCGCCATCCACGGCCAAAAGCTGCCGGAACATGTACGCTCTATTGTGCCGGACGGCATCACCCAGGTCAAGCTGATCGATGCCGCACCCATTGGCATCAATGTGCGCTCCACCGTGGCCACCTATGCCAATGTGCATGATGAGCTGCGCAAGAAGTTTGCCGCCACCCCGGATGCCAGGCAGGCCGGGTATAAAGCGGGCGATTTTTCCTACAACACGGGCAAGCTGCGCTGCCCCGTGTGCGATGGCACCGGCAGCATCAGCCTGGATGTACAGTTTTTGCCGGATGTGGAGATTCCCTGCCCCGAATGCCGCGGTTCCCGCTATGCCAAGGAGGCCGGGCAGATTTTTTACACCAGCAAGTCCGGAACCAGATATTCCCTGCCGCAGCTGATGGATATGGATGTGAACACTGCCCTGACCGCCTGTGCCGACTGGCCGGTGGTGCGCCAGCGGCTGACTGTTTTACAGGAACTCGGCCTTGGCTACCTGACCCTTGGCGAGGAAACGCCCGGCCTTTCCGGCGGCGAGGCCCAGCGCCTGAAGCTGGCCAGCGAGATGGGCAAAGCCCAGTCGGACTCTCTGTTTGTCTTTGATGAGCCCACCATCGGCCTGCACCCCGCCGATGTGCAGGTTCTGCTCGGCGTGTTCCAGACCCTGATCGAGCACGGCGCCACCGTCATCGTCATTGAGCATGACCTGGATGTGATCCGCAACGCAGACTACATCATTGATATGGGCCCGGGCGGCGGTGCCCAGGGCGGCACGGTGGTGGCCGCCGGCACGCCGGACGTTATCCGCCACATCCCCGCCAGCCAGACCGGCAAATTTATCTGAGGCAATACCGCACAATTCCCGCCTTGCGGCTTAAGCACCACTCCGGCAGCTGTGGCACGGCATCTGCGTTGCCAAAATGCTCGATAATGTCGGGTTGCGGTACCCGCACCGTGCTTCGGGGGCAAAAGCCCCTCGCACTCTGCGACCGCTGCCCTTGCTTCGGTTCGCTGTTTCCGCCACTGGCGGCGCTCACCTTTGCAGCATCCAGTATTATCTGCGCTTTTGGCTTGGCATCTGCCGCACCTCGCTCGCCGTATCGGCACTTAGAATTATGCGGTATTGCCCTGATTTTATATCTTTATAAACAAGCACATCCCTCGGCAGCGCCGTATTGGGCGGCCCGCCGGGGGATGTGTTTTGTTTTTATTCGGTTTTATCTGCTTCCTGCTTCTGCTTTTCTTTTAACTCTTTTTGCAGCTCCGCTTCCACGCGGTCAAAGCGCTCCAAAAAGCTATGTTCCTGCCCTTCGGTCTTGTAGCCGGGCATGGTATCCAGCGCAACGCCGTGGATGCTGCGGAAAATGCTGTTCTCAATGTTGGGGTTATCCCGCTTTAGGCGGCGCAGCAACACCTTGACTTCCTGCCGCTTGGAGCCACCGCCGCCGTTGTCGCAGGTGGTGCAGTTTTCGGTAAAGCGGCAGGCGCACTGGATGAATTCCAGGTCGTTATAGCGTTTCCAGGCAATGATATCTTCCTCCCGCACGCAGTACAGCGGACGGATCAGCACCATGCCGGGAAAGTTGGTGCTGTGCAGCTTGGGCGGCATAGCCTGCAGCTGGGAGCCATAGAACATGCTCATCACGGTTGTTTCGATCACATCATTAAAATGGTGCCCCAGTGCAATTTTGTTGCAGCCCAGCTCCTGAGCCTTCTTGTACAGGTAGCCGCGGCGCATGCGGGCGCACAGGTAACAGGGGGATTTATCGCTGTTGTTGGCGACCGCAAACACATCCGTCTCAAAAATTGTGATGGGGATATTCAGCAGTGCGGCGTTGCTTTCGATCTTCTGGCGGTTGATCTCATTATAGCCGGGGTCCATCACCAAAAACACCAACTCAAAGGGCACATCGCTATGGCGCTGCAGCTCCTGCATCAGTTTAGCCATCAGCATGCTGTCCTTGCCGCCGGAAATGCACACGGCAATTTTATCTCCCGCCTGCACCAGTTCATAGCGCTTGACCGCCACAATAAAAGGGGTCCACAGCTCTTTGCGGTATTTTTTGATAATGCTGCGTTCAATCAGCTGGCAGGGTTCCATCTGGCGTTCCAATGGTCATTTCTCCTTTTGCAAATCCTTCAGGCAGCGGTCAAACGCCGCCAAAAATCCGTTCAGTTCTTCTTCGGTGGTCAGGTGGCTCAGGCTGATGCGCCATGAGCTGAGCGCATTTTTGCGGTCCCGGCTGACGGCAAACACCGCCTTGGACGGTGTGCCGTCAGTGGAGCAGGCCGATTTGACGGACACGCATACCCCCTGCCCGCTCAACGCCTGCTGGAACACCCCGGCCTTGATGCCCGCCACGCTCACGTTTACAATGTGCGGCACCGCACTCGCCGGGCTGTTGATACGCACGCCGGGGCGCTTTTGCAGCTCTGCGCACAGGGTATCGTGCAGCGCCTGTACACAGGCGCAGCGCTGGGGCTGTTCATCCAGCGCAAGGGCCAGCGCCGCCTGCAAAGCCGCGGCAAGGCCCAGGGTGGGGGTGCCGCTGCGGTAAATGGTAGTGCTGGCCCCGCCGTTCATCTGAGGTTCGATCACCAGCCCTTTGCGCTTGTACAGCACGCCAATGCCGTTGGAGCCGTAAAACTTATGGGCGGTAAAGCTCATGGTATCCACGCAGTCCAGCCAGAGGGCCGTTTTCCCCACGGCCTGGGTGGCATCCACATGCAGGCGGCAGTTGGGGCAGCGGTGCACCAGCGCGGCGATCTCCCGCACCGGCTGCACGGTGCCCAGTTCACTGTCCACCCCGCAGATGGAAACCAGTACGGTATCCTTGCGCAACAGCTCTTCCAGCTGTTCCAGGTCAATTCTGCCATCCCGGCCAATGTTCAGCAGATCGATCTCGTACCCCTGCTGCTGCAAGGCCGTCAATGTTGCCCCCACGCTGGAATGCTCCAGCGGGGTGGAGATGATATGCCGCCCCACATGCCGGGCCGCGCGGGCCGTGCCCTTTAAGGCAAGGTTATTGGCTTCCGTTGCGCCCGATGTATAAATGATTTCCTCCGGCAGCACCCCCAGCTGTGCCGCAATCAGGCCGGTCACACGGTTCATCTCCTGTCGGGCGGCCTGCCCGGCGCAGTGGGTGGAATTGGGGTTGCCGATAAAATTCTGCTCGGTGCGGCAGTATACTTCCAGCACACGGGGGTCCACCGGCGTGTTGGCCGAATAATCCAGATATATCATGCGCAATCCCCCTGTTTCGTTGCCTGAAATTTAAGGCAACACCGCACAATTCCCGCCTAGCGGCTTAAGCACCGCTCCGGCAGCTGCGGCACGGCATCTGCGTTGCCAAAATGCTCGATAAGACATCCAGTATTATCTGCGCTTTTGGCTT
>NZ_PSQF01000127.1:0-6682 GCF_003324125.1 Subdoligranulum sp. APC924/74
TTATCTGCGCTTTTGGCTTAGCATCTGCCGCACCTCGCTCGCCGTATCGGCACTTAGAATTATGCGGTATTGCCTTATATTCTAAACATCCCGCAATTTTCATCTGAAAGTGGTGTCCGGCATGAAAGTTCTCATCAGCACCTGCCTGCTTGGCGTTGCGTGCAAATATTCCGGCGGCGATAACGCCCGCCCGGCCCTGGTAGCGGCTTTGCAGGCTGCCGGGCATGAGCTGGTGCCCGTCTGCCCCGAAGTGTACGGCGGCTTACCCACACCGCGCACGCCTGCGGAGCGCATCGGTTCCCGCGTGGTGACGGCTGCCGGGGCCGACGTGACCGCCCAGTACCGCAAAGGTGCCGAAATTGCCCTGCAGCTGGCAAGGTTGACGGGCTGCCGGGTAGCCGTGCTGAAAGCCAACAGCCCCAGCTGCGGCCACGGCACGATTTATGACGGCACTTTCAGCGGCAAAAAAATTCCCGGCAGCGGTGTAGCCGCCGAGCTGCTGGAACAAAACGGAATTGCCGTTTATACGGACGAGGACTGTGCCGCGGCACTGCCCTTCTAACGATCACGAATCACGATGATACGAGGTGAATGAAGATATGGCAACAAATACACCATTCGGCCAGCGCCTTGGCCTTGTGCTGGAAGGCGGTGCCATGCGCGGCATTTACACCGCCGGTGTGCTGGATGTTTTCCTGGAAGCCGGTATCATGCCGGACGTTGTGGTGGGGGTTTCGGCCGGTGCGCTGCACGGGTGCAGCTATGTAGCCGGGCAAAAAGGGCGCAACATCCGCTATTACCGCAAATACCGCAGTGATAAGCACTTTATGGGCCTGTATTCCCTGCTGACCACCGGCGATGTGGTGGGCACCAAGTTCTGCTATGAGGATATCCCCTTGCGGTTGGACCCCTTTAACGAAGCTGCTTTTGAAAAAGCCCCCGTTGATTTTTATGTCACCGTAACCAATGTGCGCACCGGCAAGCCGGAGTATATCCTGTGCGACGAGCTGAAAGTTGGCAGCAAGATGGATGTGATTCGCGCGGGAGCGTCCATGCCGCTGTGCTCCAAAATGGTGGAGTGGAACGGCAATCTCTATCTGGATGGCGGCGTGAGCGACAGCATCCCCTATGCCAAAATGAAAGATTTCGGCTGCCGCAAAAGCATTGTAGTGCTGACCCAGCCCGCCGGATACCTGAAACAGCCCGCCGCCATGGCCCCGTTTGAAGCTATGTACCGCAAGTATCCCGCCTTTGTGGAGGCCATGCGCGGCCGCGACCAGATGTACAACACCGAAGTGTGCGCTGTAGAACAGGCCGCCAAACAGGGCGATGTTTTTTTGATTCGCCCCAGCAAGTTACTGCATGTTGGCCGTATGGAACACGATATCGAAGTTCTGAATGCACAATATGAGCTCGGCCGCCAGGATGCCCGAAACCAGATGGATGCGATGAGGGAATGGATAGAGAGGTAGGAGTTAGGAGTTTTTTGGGCCGCAGATGCCAAAAAGTTCTGTCTGAATATTAAAACAAAAATGTAGGGAACGGTCTTGACCGTTCCGTTGCCTTGAAACCGTATCCCATTATGGGTAATAATTTCAGGGTTTCGGAACGGTCAAAACCGTTCCCTACAATTATTTTATAGGCTTGCGGCGGACATTCAAACCGCCGTTTAACTCCTACTTCCTAACTCCTAATTGAGCTTAGCTTTCCTTAATCGCTGCCACGGTTGCGGCGAGGTTTTGCATTTCGGAGGGGACGATGATCTTGGTGGCCTGGCCGTCAGCCACTTTTTCCATAGCTTCCATGCTGCGCAGGGCAAGCATGTTCTGGCTGGGGGCGGCTTCGTTGATCAGGCGGATAGAGTCCGCTTTGGCTTTCTGCACCATCAGCAGGGCCTGGGCTTCGCCTTCAGCTTCCCGGATGCGCTGCTGCTTTACGGCTTCGGCGCGCAGGATGGCGCTTTCCTTTTCGCCTTCGGCGCGGGTGATGGCTGCCTGCTTTTCACCTTCCGCCAGCAGGATGGAAGCGCGCTTTTCACGGTCGGCCTTCATCTGCTTTTCCATGGCCTGGCGGATCTCTGCCGGGGGCTCAATATTTTTCAGCTCCACGCGGTTTACCTTAATGCCCCAGCGGTCGGTCGCTTCGTCCAGGCTGGCGGTGATCTTGGTGTTGATCAGATCGCGGCTGGTCAGCGTTTCGTCCAGGGACATAGAACCGATGATATCGCGCAGCGTGGTAGCAGAAAGGTTCTCGATGGCCTGGATGGGGCGGTTGACACCGTAAGCAAACAGCTTGGCATCAAACACCTGGAAGAACACAACGGTATCGATCATCATGGTAACGTTGTCGCGGGTGATAACGGGCTGCGGGGGGAAGTCTGCGGCTTCTTCTTTCAAGCTGACCTTGCGGGACACACGCTCCACAAAGGGAGTGCGCAGGTGCAGGCCGGCACCCCAGGTATCCTTATACACGCCAAGCCACTCGGTAACATAGGCGTTGGACTGGGGCACAATGACAATGCAGCGGGCGATGCCGATCAGCACAAGGACCAGCAGGATAGCAATAACCAGTAACATTAGGGGCCTCCTCAAACAATACGGGGCACTTTGGCAGGCTGCCTTAGTGCAGTTGTTCTGCGGGCTGTGCCGCAGCCGGTACGGGAACAGCGGATACGATCAGTACCGCGCCGTCCACGTTTTTTACTTCGCAGCGTGCATCTTTTGGCAGCGGAGTGCCGTCCACCGTGCGGGCCTGCCAATCCAGCCCATCCACACGTACGCGGCCGATATCCCCCTGCGGGATTTCCCGCAGAACAATGCCGCGGCTGCCGATGGTAAGCGGCGAACCGTTGGTAATGGGCGGCTGGCGCATGGTGCGGCGCTTTGCCAGCAGCGGCAGCATAACGGTCAGCGTTACGGCGGACACCACAGCAAACACGGCGCACTGAACGCCCAGCGATGCGGTAAAGATACTGGCCACCATGGCTGCCGCTGCACCAACGGCAAACCAAATGGAAACCAGCGCCGTGGTAGCAGCTTCCGCAATGGCAAACACCACAATGGTTGCTGCCCAAAACAGAAATGTCATCTTGACACCTCCTGATTGGTTAATTTTTTTACTGCGGGATCCCGCACGCCCACAGGTAGTAGCCGCGCAGGTTATCACCAAACTTTTCCCACAGTTCGGGGTGTTCATCCCGGTAAGTATATACGTTAAAGCTGGCGCGGCCCTGGCGGCCCTCCGCCATACCATAGTTCACAAAGTGCTGCAGGTAGGCGTTGGCATCATTGCCAAACGCGGCGCGCAGATCAGCGTTCTGGCTGCGGTAATAGCTGTAGTCGTACACGTTGGAATAATCATGGCCGCCGTACCAGCTGGTACCGGAAGTACTGCCGGAAGAACTGCCGCCCTTGCCGCCGTTGGCGGTGGGCAGGCCGTTGATCAGGCTGTTGGAAATGTAACCGGTGGTATCGCCCCAGGTCACGCAGGACCAGCCGTTGGCATAGCTGTGTACCGTAACGGTAAAGCCCGCGGGAACGGCGGTCAGCACCTCATAGCTGGTGGCGGGGCCGCTGCGCAGGTTGGCGTCGCTGTTCAGGGTGCAGGTCACATCCGCACCCTCGTAGCGGCCGCTGGTGGAGTTGCTGGCCGTGGAGGTACCGCCGTTGGCGGCAGGCAGGCCGTTGAGCAGCTTGGTTGCAATGTAGCCGGAAACATCCCCCCAGGTCACACTGGCCCAGCCATCCTGGTAGCTGTCCACACTGACGGTAAAGCCTGCGGGCACAACGCCCAGCACGCCAAAGTCCGTACCGGGGCCGCGGCGGATGTTCGCATCGCTTTTAACGGTGCAGTTGACGGCGCTGCCGCGCCAGGACGGTGCCTGCGTGGTGGCGGCGCTGCCGCTGAGATACTTGGTTGCCACCCAGCCCGCATTTTTGCCGCTGGTCACATAAGCCCAGCCATTGCCGTCATCGGGGGTAACAACATTCACGGTTGCGCCGTTACTCAATACCGTCACCACATTATAATTGATGCCGGGGCCCTGGCGCATATTCAGGCCGCTTTGGGCGGTTACTTTGGCGCTGCCTTCTGCCATCGCCACGGTTGCACCAAAACATGCCGCAACCAGCAGAGCTGCCAAAAACGTCACACGCTTTTTCATATCTATATCTCCTTGTTGCAAGGTGATCTGCGGACCAAAAGAGAAGGTACTCTTTTGCAGTTTCATTATACCATATGCCTGCATCAAACACAAGAAACGCTTTATCTTTGAGATTTTTTTGTTAAACATGTAAAAATCCGGCATCTGCACCCTCTCTGCCCGGTTTTGGAATAGTTACAAAAATTTTCCCTCTGCTCCTCCCCCGCACCGCATTGACAAAACCGCCTGCGTGGCGTATTGTAAAAGATAGAATATGCAAATTGTATGCACATTGCCCGGCATTGTGCAGCAATGCGGTACGCGTGCCGCCAGCGGCACCGGCCTGACAGGGAGGTTTCTATGAAGATGCGTGTTGGTATTTTGACATCCGGCGGTGACTGCCCCGGCCTGAACGCAACCATCCGCGGCGTGGCCAAAGCGCTGTATCAGCGCATGGGCGACAAGGTGGAGATCATTGGCATTCTGAACGGTTATGACGGCCTGATCAACGGCAACTACCGCGTCATGGCACCGGATGAGTTTTCCGGCATTTTGACGGTAGGCGGCACGATTCTTGGCACCAAGCGCACCCCGTTCAAGATGATGCGCGTTGTGGGCGATGACAAGGTGGACAAGGTTGCCGCCATGAAAAAGACCTACAAGGACGCCAAGCTGGACTGCCTGCTCTGCCTGGGCGGCAACGGCACCCACAAAACGGCAAACCTGCTCAGCCAGGAGGGTCTGAACATCATCGGCCTGCCCAAAACGATCGACAATGATATTTTTGGCACCGATGTTACTTTCGGTTTCCATACCGCTGTGGACATTGCCACTGACGTTATTGACCGCATCCACACCACTGCGGGCAGCCACAGCCGTGTAATGTGCATTGAGGTCATGGGCAACAAGGCCGGCTGGCTGACGCTGTATTCCGGCATTGCAGGCGGTGCGGACATCATCCTGATTCCGGAGCACCCCTATGACATCAAGAAGGTGGCCGAAGCTGTTATGCGCCGCCAGAAGGCCGGCAAGAACTTCTCCATCCTGGCGGTTGCCGAAGGTGCGCTTTCCACCGAGGAATCCAAGATGAAGCGCAAAGAATGGACCGCCAAGCGCGCCGCTGCCGGTTACACCACCGCCACCAACCGCATTGCCAAGCAGGTGGAGGAGCTGACCGGTGCCGAGACCCGCATCTGTGTGCCGGGCCATATGCAGCGCGGCGGCAGCCCCAGCGCCTATGACCGCGTGCTGGCCACCCAGTTTGGCACCTATGCCGCACGCCTGGTGGCGGATGACCATTTTGGCGTGACCGTTGCCATGGTGAACAACCACGTTACCGCCAACCCGCTGGTAGACATCGCCGGCAAGACCCGCGGCGTGCCCGATGACTGCGATATGCTCAACGTTGCCCGCTCCATGGGCATCAGCCTGGGCTGAGTTTTGTTACGGGGGTTGTTGTTCCTTCTTTGAAAAGAAGGAACTTTAAAATAATAAATTACAGATAGAATATAAACAAGGCCCACTGCACGGGATTATGGCGTGCAGTGGGTCTTTTCGTTTTGGATAGCACTCAAAATTGTTTTGTAGGGAACGGTCTTGACCGTTCCCTACAAATTGGGCGGGGTTTTCGCTTTTCACAGAAAGGTCGCCCCTCATCCGCCGGAACTATTTGCTGCATCGGTCTTTTTATATATTTTGCTGTATTCCGTCAAGGGAATATTATTCAGATTTTTTATTGACATACAGCAGGTGGTATGCTAGCATCTATATAGTAACTGTTTCTTTTACTTGTTGCGTCCGTTTCTGTATGTTTTATTTACTGCTTTACATGGGAAAGGTGGTCATTTGCCATGGAAAAATCTCACAAAATTTATAATCTGATCTTTGACTTTCTGCTGGCGGCGGGGGTATGTTTTTACAACGATCTGCGCTTTATGCGGTTCTGGTTCCTTGGCGGGCAGCTGTACCACAGTGTCGGGTTTGCGAACTACCGCTTCGGGCTTGTGGGCAAGGAGGTCTGCTGGGATTTTTCGCCGCTGAACATTCTGCATTGCCTGCAGGGGTATGACCCGCACGCTTACCTCAAGTTCCTCTGCTTTTTCTGCATCGGTATTTTGATGTTTTTCCGGTTTGTGTTCCGGGCACCAAAGCTTCTTCCGCGGTTGTTTGCGCGGCTGTTCTGTTTCAGCGCCGGGTATATTGCAGTCGTTGAGCTGTACAATCTGCTTTTCACCGCCGCCGGAGCTGTTTTTCTGGATATCAGCAACTGGTTTCTCTACCTCACCGGCGCATGGTCTGCTATTGCCATCCTGACCCTGCTGCTGGTTGCCAGCAAAAAGTTCCGTCCCGCTCCCCTACTTTCTACTCCATCCCTTTAATCGAATAAAACCAAAAGCCGCGGCCCTGCATCAAACGCAAAGCCGTGGCTTTTTCCTACAATTTCTAATTACTCATTCCTAATTGCTAAGGCAATACCGCATAATTCTAAGTGCCGATACGGCGAGCGAGGTGCGGCAGATGCTAAGCCAAAAGCGCAGATAA
>NZ_PSQF01000128.1:0-6589 GCF_003324125.1 Subdoligranulum sp. APC924/74
TTATCGAGCATTTTGGCAACGCAGATGCCGTGCCGCAGCCGCCGAAGCGGTGCTTAAGCCGTAAGGCGGGAATTGTGCGGTGTTGCCCTAACTACCCGCTGTTTTTATTCCACTTTTTCCATGTTACGCGTTGCCACAACATCCACGCCGGTGCCGCACACGTTAGGCAGTACCACATTCCCGGTATGCACGGGGGCTTGCAGAGCCGCAGTATTCAGCGCAGCCATCACGGAAAACATCGTTTCCTTTGGCACCGCCTGCGCGGTTTTGACCGGGCAGCGCGGGTACAGCCCACCCGTAATGCGCACGGTGCTGGTAATGATGCGGGTGGGGTGGGTCAGTTCCTCTTTGCCGTATGCAGCGCCGTTGGGGCAGGCATTGCCGGTCACGGCATAGTCATTTGCGGTGTCCACCCGCAGATGGCACCCCTTGGGGCAGCAGATGCAGATCAGCTCTTTTATTGTTTCTGTCATGATTGCGGCACCTCCTCCACAGCAACGATCAGCGGGCCGTCCGCTTTTTGCAGCAAAGCTTTGGGCAGCGTAATGTGCTCCATCTCCCCCGGTGTCAGGCGTTCCCGCTTAAAGGCGGCAATTTTGTTTGGTCCGCAGCGCACCGTTATGGTGCTGGGCCCATAATTGCGCCGCACACGGAACGATACGCTCACGCTTTTCTGCACGCCGTCCAGCCGGATATGCTGCGGCACGGTGTAGCCAATGCCCTCCCCCACTGCCAGCGGCAGAACGGTTTCGGTTTCTATCTCGCCATTTTGCACATAGGCTGCCGCGGCTGCACCGGCGGTTTCGCTTTCGCCGGAAACAAAATCCACCAGATCGTGCACATGCACCACGTTGCCGCAGGCAAATACACCGGGGATCTCGGTTTCCATATTTTCATATACCACGGCCCCCTTGGTGTGGGGGTCCATGGCAATACCTGCCTGGCGGGTCAACTCGTTTTCGGGGATCAACCCCACACTGAGCAGGATGGTATCCACATCAAACTCCATCTCGGTTCCAGGGATAGGGCGGCGGTTTTCATCCACCTTGGCAACGATGGCTTTTTCCACTCGCTTTTTGCCCTGAATTTCCACAATGGTGTGGGATAAGTACAGCGGAATATCAAAATCCTGCAAGCACTGCACAATGTTGCGGGTCAACCCGCCGGAATAAGGCATCACTTCCACGCAGGCGAGCACTTTGGCTCCCTCCAGCGTCATACGGCGCGCCATGATCAGGCCGATATCGCCGCTTCCCAAAATCAATACCCGTCTGCCCACCAGGTAGCCTTCCATATTTACATAGCGCTGGGCTGCACCGGCGGTATAAATTCCCGCCGGGCGGGTGCCGGGGGTGCCGATAGCCCCGCGGGTGCGCTCGCGGCAGCCCATGCACAGGATAATGCTTTTGGCCTGAATGATCTGGTAGCCCTTGCTGCGGCTGACGCAGTGTACCTGCTTATCGGGGGTCACTTCCAGCACCATGGTGCCCAGTTCCACCCGCACGCCGGTTGTGCGCAGCATCTCGATATAGCGCCCGGCGTATTCCGGGCCGGTAAGCTGCTGGCCAAACCGATGCAGGCCAAACCCGTTGTGGATGCACTGGTTCAAAATACCGCCCAGCTCTGCATCGCGTTCCAAAATCAAAATATCGCGCAGGCCATGCTGCCACGCGCTGTACGCCGCCGCCAGGCCCGCCGGGCCGCCGCCGATGATAACAAGTTCAACCATGGTTGCACCCCCTTCCGGTTTTGGTTTCACACAGCAGCACATTGGTGCCGGCTTTGTCCTGCAATACATCCAACGGATCAATGCCTCGTGTTTTGCTGATCAGTTCCAGCACGCGCGGCCCGCAAAAGCCGCCCTGACAGCGGCCCATGCCCGCGTTGCACCGCCGCTTTACGCCATCAATGCTCACGGCTGGGATCTCGCTCTGCAAGGCATCCAGAATCTCGCCCTCGGTGATCGTCTCACACCGGCAGATCACGCGGCCATAGGCGGGATTTTTGGCAATCAGCTCCGCCTTTTGCTCCGGCGGCAGCTCCTTGAACCGCACGCGGGTACGGCCATCCTTATAATCCGTCTTTGACTCCGGCAGGTCGTTGTGGGCTGCCAGAATTTTAGTTACCTCTTTTGCCACAGCCGGTGCACTGGAAAGCCCCGGCGATTTCATGCCTGCCAGGTCAATAAAGCCCGGCGCGCCGTCCGTTTCGCCGATCACGAAGTCCCCGGTATCCACGTTGGCGCGCACACCGGCAAAGTTGCGGATGGACTCGCCAAAGCGGATCCCCGGCACACTGCGCCTGGCCGTTGCCGCCACAAAGGCAAGGCCGTCTGCCGTGCAGGCGGTATCATCCCCCGCTACCGGCTGGGCGTTCGGCCCCACCAGCAGGTTGCCGTGTACGGTGGGCGTTACCAGCACCCCTTTGCCGTTCTCGTTCGGGCACTGGAAGATCACATGGTTTACGCGGTTGCCTTCGCTTTTGTCCAGCAGATAGTATTCCCCGCGGGTAGGTTCCAGCGTAAAGGTGTGCGGCGCGGCCATCTCATGGATGGCCTGGGCGTTCAGTCCCGCCGCATTGACCACATAGCGGGCCGCAAAGCTGCCGTTTGGCGTGGTCAGCTGCCAGCCGCCGTCAATCTTTTCAATGTTGGTTACAGGAGTGCTGCGGTACAGCTCTACCCCGTTGCGCACCGCCACCTCCGCCATGGCCAGCGCAAACTCCCACGGACTGACGATGGCTGCGCTGGGGGCAAACAGCGCCCCGGCCACTGTAGGGGCAAGCTGCGGCTCCATCGCCAGGGTTTCCTCCGCTGTCAGCAGCCGGATGCCCGGCACGCCGTTTGCCACGCCGTTCGCGTACAGCTTTTTCAGGTGGGGCAGCTCTGCCTGGCTCAGCGCCAGCACCAGGCTGCCGCACTGGCGGTAGGGCACATCCAGCCGGGCGCAGATTTCCTTTGCCAGCGCCACGCCCTGCACATTCAGGCGGGCCATTTGGGTGCCCGGTTCCGGGTCATACCCGGCGTGCAGGATGGCGCTGTTTGCCTTCGTTGTTCCATCCGCCACATCGTTTTCTGCTTCCAGCACTGCCACATGCAGCGGATAGTGCGACAGTTCATACGCTGCAGCTGCACCAACCACACCACAGCCAATGATTGCTACATCCAGCATAACTACCTCCCAGTTGTATTGGTCATTCAGGATGCAAAAATCCATCCTGTCAACATGGTTTCCATTGGTTTAATCATAGCGTTAAATGCACAAAAAATCAAGTTCAAGTTGATTTATTTTGCACATTTCGTCGCCGTTGTGTAGACAGCGGAATAGAGGTCCGCTGCTTTGTTTGCTGCTGCCTTTCTATGCAAAAAGCTGCCGCACCTGGCTTTCCCGGTGCAGCAGCTTTTTTTGATATGATGATATATTATAACGACTGTCTTTTCACTTTTGCAGGCGGTGTCATGCTGCACTTCCCCGTTATGCTGCCGTGCGCTGTTTGCGCTGTTCGGCACGGTTCAGGTACATGTAAAACGCAATGTTCAGCACAACGCCCACTGTGGTAGATACCGGGGCGGCAAGGCCGATCTTGGTCAGGCTGGCGTTCGGCTGAATGCTCATGAAATATGCCATCGGCAAACGCACCAGCAGCGTCTGGAGCAGCCCCTGAATCATAACCCAGAGGGTTTTATTGTTGCCGTTAAAGTAACCCACCATGCTGAACAGAATCGCCGTCACAATAGTTTCGGGTGCAAAGCCTTTCAGGTACTCAAAGCCTTTCTGTACAACCTCTGCATCGGTGGAGAAAACGCCCGCCAACAGGTCGCCCCTGAACATAACAAGGGCAAACACCGCGCAGCCAAACATCAGCCCCACCCCAATACCGGTCAGCATCGCCTTTTGGGCACGCTTGGGGTTGCCCGCACCCACATTCTGCGCCACAAACGAAGCCATCGACTGCATCAACGCGCTGGGGATCAGCATGGCAAAGTTAACGATCTTGCAGGCAACGCCATAGCCGGAGGATGCAGCCAGGCCCAGGCGGTTGACAAAGGCGCAGAGCGCCAGGAAAGAAAGCTGGGTCAAAAATTCCTGCAAGGCCAGCGGCAGACCGATCTCCAGGAATTTCCGGCACTGTACGTCGAGGCGAAAATCCGACTTTTTGATGGTAAACGGGAGATCTTTCTTCACCAGCATTACAATGGCGAACACCACGCTGACAGCCTGTGCCAACACCGTTGCCGCCGCAGCACCGGCAGCATCCATCTTGAGCCCGGCCACCAGCAGCAGGTCGCCCGCAATGTTGACAATGCAGGCCACCAGCACGAACAACAACGGGGATTTGCTGTCGCCCAGACCGCGGAAGATGGCGGCCATCAGGTTGTATGCCACAATAAAGAAAATACCGCTGCCGCAGATGCGGATGTAGCTTGCGGTAAGGCCAATGGCTTCCTCCGGAGCCTGCATCAGCACCGCAATGGGCCGTGCAAATGCAACCAGCAAAATAAACAGAACCACGGACATAATGGCAAACACCACCGCGGCACCGCCAAGCACCGCCCCGATCTGCTGGGGTTTCTTCTCACCAATATAGCGGGCGATCAAAACCGTAACGCCCATGGCAAGCTGCGTTACCACAAAGGTGACCAGGTTCAGCAGCTGGCTGCCGGTAGAAACCGCCGAAAGCCCCGCCGTGGAGCCAAAGTGCCCCACCACCAGCAGGTCAACCGCGCCATATGCCGCCTGCAGCACCAAAGCTCCGAGTACCGGCAGCATAAAAAGGGAAAGTTTTTTTAAAATGCTCCCTTGCGTAAAATCTGTTTTATCTGTGTTCAAGTGAATTTTTCCTTTCCGACATGATTTTGTATATCTTTTCAATCGTCTGGACCGTGCAGGCTGCATCCGCATCCGAAATGTCAGCCACAAGCGGCGCCAGCTGCGCAAAGAACTCGGTGTTGTGCACCTGCGAAAGCTGGCGGCCGCTTTCCGTAATAGAAAGGTAGGTCACGCGGCCATCCTGCTCCGATGCGATTTTTTTCAGGTAGCCTTTATCCTCCATCTCTTTGACCGTGCGCGTAACGCCGGGGCGCGGCAAGTTCAGCGCATCGCTGATGTCCGAAACCTTTACCCGAACGCCGCGGCGTTCCAGTTCCTCGATGGTATCCAGATAGTGAATATAGGAAGGGCTGACCCCTTTTGGCAGCGCCGGCAGCAGCTCCCGCACCCGCTTTGCCTGGTAACAGGCATCCAGCAGCGCCTTCATGTTCTCTGTTGTCATATTTTCTCCTTGTAATTACCTTTGATAATTATCGTGGTTAATTATAGTGAGAATGTATGGTTTTGTCAACAGGGTTGTAGGGGAAATTTTGCGACAGGTTATAGATATAGAAAAAAGCCCGTTGAAGTATAGTGGCTTCAATGGGCTATGGGATATTGGAAAGGGTATCATAGGAATGATGTAGGTCTTCGCAGTACTCACTGCTCTATTATGTGTAGCTTCCTTTTGTTCGTTACGCTTGCCATTCTCTAGCCAGCGCGTGATGTAGTCAGCAAACGACATGTTTGCACCCGGTTCAAGAGATAAATCTCCATACTCTTTCTGGTACGCATCTCGCCTTGCTATTACATCCGCTTTTCTTTTTCCTTTGAATTCCTTATAACGGGGTTTGCCGTTTCTATACCGGCCAACTGTCAACTTTGCGTGCCATACACGATTCTTATCCTGGTATACGGAGCCTTCTCCGTTTCCCCGACGAGCTTTTCCTGACATAAAAATTTCCTCCTAAAAAAGTCGCTAATTAGGTCGCTAAAAGCATTAGGAAAAGTATGTAAAAATCGGGAAAATTCAGGAAAACGGAGTTTTAGCATATTCAAGGAAAAAGAAAAACCGCCCAAATATTCAACGTTTTCACGTTAAATTTATGAGCAATTTTGGTTGGGCCGGCCGGATTTGGCAAGCCGCGCCCTAAAAACAGTCCGCTGGACTGTTTTTACCCGGCGGGACGTGGGACGCCGGGCACGGGCTGTTCAAATTCGGCCTATGTTCTCCCGCCGCCGTTTATTACAAATAAAAAGATGCAACCCCCTGCGAGGTTGCATCTTGGTTGGGCCGGCCGGATTTGAACCGACGCAATGGAGGAGTCAAAGTCCTCTGCCTTACCGCTTGGCGACGGCCCAGCAAAAGAAAAGACCGCGCAGCATAATCACTGTGCGGTCTTTGGTGGGGTGCCTAGAGAGATTCGAACTCTCGGCCTCCAGAGCCACAATCTGGCGCGCTAACCAACTGCGCCATAGGCACCATAGAATGCGCCCGAAGGGACTTGAACCCCTGGCCCACTGCTTAGAAGGCAGTTGCTCTATCCACCTGAGCTACGGGCGCGCACGGGTCAGTTCCTGTTGTCTGGGAACATGCTGCGAGAATTATAATATCACATGGGGCGCATTGTGTCAATAGTAAAGTTCAATTTTTTTGAACTTTTTTATTTGTGCTTTTATCGGGGCTTTCTGCCCGGCTTTTAAGGCAATACCGCATAATTCTAAGTGCCGATACGGCGAGCGAGGTGCGGCAGATGCTAAGCCAAAAGCGCAGATAATAC
>NZ_PSQF01000129.1:0-6237 GCF_003324125.1 Subdoligranulum sp. APC924/74
ACCGCATAATTCTAAGTGCCGATACGGCGAGCGAGGTGCGGCAGATGCTAAGCCAAAAGCGCAGATAATACTGGATGTCTTATCGAGCATTTTGGCAACGCAGATGCCGTGCCGCAGCCGCCGGAGCGGTGTTTAAGCCGTCAGGCGGGAATTGTGCGGTGTTGCCCTAAAATTGTACTTCGTGCGATGTTCGTTATTACAGAAAGCTTTTTGGCAGGATAAGGCGCATTTTAAGATGTATGCACCACTGCCGCAGAAAGGAACGGAAACCGGTATGAAAAAGTTCAGGATTTGGATTTTGGCCGCGCTGGCAGCAGCGCTTTGCCTGTTGTGTGGGTGCAGTGCAGAAGATTTTGCCCTGCCGCATGAAGTGCAGCTTGCCGTTGGCCAGCAGTGCGCACTGGCCGGGGAGCTGCGGTTTACCGGCAGCCTTTCCGATATTACGCCGCAGGACCGGGCAGAGTTTGCCCAAGCTGTGACCGATGCAGTGGTACATATTGCTTCGACTGACCCCAGTGTGGCCGCAGTAGACCAGGACGGCAACGTGACCGCTGTGACCCCCGGCACGGCAACCGTGTTGGTAAGCTGTGTGGACCTGGATTTTTATGCCGAAGTGAACATTAATGTTGTGGAAGCCGCCACGCCGGAAAGCGCAGCCCTCGCGACCCCGGAGACTGCTGCCCAGTCGACCCCGGAAACAGCCACGCCGGAGAGCGCTGCGCCGGCGACCCCGGAAACAGCCACGCCGGAGAGTGCTGAATCCGCAACGCCTGAAACTGCTGCTACTCCAGAGACCGCTACCCCGGAAACGGCTACCCCCGAAAGTGCAGCTCCGGCAACACCGGAAAGCGCCGCCACACCCGAAACAGCAAAAACGGCCACGCCGGAAACTGCGGCCCCGCCCGAAATGCCAAGAGCAACCGAAGCCCCAGCTGCAACCCGGGAAGAAACAACGGCTGCTGACGAAAAAACAAGAGAACCGTTCCGCGAATTTTTGAAGAAAGCAGGCAGCACCGTGGCAAACTTTTTTGGCGGGTTGTTCGATAAGAGCAAGAGCACGGAATGATGCCTGACCGTGAGAATCCGCCCAAAAAGCAAAGAAAAAACGGAAAGATAAACAAAAAGTATTACACTTGCCAAAATTGAAAAAATGTGTTAAGATAACACTATAATTTTATAGCAATATGACAGATGGCAAGTCCACAAAGGAGGCAGTGTCGTTGAAAATCTATGAATCCGCAGAGGATTACCTGGAAAAGATCCTGATGCTGACAGAACGCAACGGGGAAGTCCGCTCCATCGACATCGCTACCGAGATGGGCGTTACCAAGCCGAGCGTGAGCATTGCAATGAAAAATCTGCGTCAGGCCGGTTATATTTCGATGGATGGTGCTGGGTATATCACCCTGGAGCCGCCGGGACTGGAAATTGCCACCCGGATTTATGGCCGCCACAAAAAGCTGACCCGCTTTTTTGTTGCACTGGGTGTGGACCCTGTCGTTGCTTCCCACGATGCCTGCAAGATCGAGCATGACCTGAGCGCAGAAACCTTTGAAAAGCTGGTGGCTTTTGCCGAAAGCCAGCATATGCTGAAGGAATCCTGAGTTTTTTATAAGAATCATGATGCCCCGGACGAGAAACGTTTTTCGTCCGGGGCATTTTTGCTGCAGTGTGCGCGCTGTATGTGATATAGAGCCAAATAAAATCCGCCTCGGCAAAAAACTCTGCCGGGGCGGTAATAGAATCATGCGGGATTGCTTCAGCTTTCCGCAACACCAAAGAAGAACTTGTTCAGGCGGTACTTGTTTTCTTCATACAGGCCAATGTGCTTGAACAGATCCTTGTAATAGGTGGTCAGCTCAAACCGAGTGGTCAGCACATCAAAGGGGTTCAGGTGGTGCACGGCGCTGTCTGGGTTTTGCACATAGTTGTAAATGGGGGTGGAAAGCGCATAGAACTGCTGGGCGTAGCGGATAAAGCTTAGATTGAAATACAGGTCCTCGCTGTAGTCCAGTTCCTCATTGCAGCGCACATCGGGGTGCTCACGCACAATGTCGGCGCGGTAGAGCTTGTTCCACATCACGCCGTAATAAAAGCTGGCGGGCTCCTGCATCAGGCCACAGGCAAATGCGTCTTTATTCAGGGGGCCTTCCATCAAAAAGCCGAAAGTCTGCACCCGGTGCTGCGGATCCAGGATGGGGTCCAGCACACGCTCCACCACGGTATCCCGCATGGTTTTGGGCAAGCTGACCGGTGGTTCAATGCGGTTGTAGTGGGCAATCACCATATCGGCGTGGCTGGCTTCCGCTTTCTGTACCAGCAGCTCGGTGGCATAGGGCTGGATGAAATCATCCGCATCCACAAACTGAAAGTATTTGCCGTGGGCTTCCTGCATGCCAAGGTTGCGGGTGGCGGAAACTCCGCTGTTGTTTTTGTCGATCACCACAATGCGGCGGTCAATACCGGCATAGCTCTGGCAGACGGCATAGCTGACATCCTTGCTGCCATCGTTGAGCAGAATGATCTCCAAATTCCGGTAGGTCTGGCGGCGGATGCTCTCAATACAGCGGGCAATATGGTCTGCTGCGTTGTAAACAGGAACAATAATGCTGACTAGCGGCTGGTTCTGCGGTTCGGTAGGCATGGCGGGCCTCCTTATATAAAAACGGTTAGGTTGTTGTCTTTACTATAACGCAGAACCTGCAATTTTGCAATAACACAAATACCGCAGGCTGTGCCCCGGAACATTTTGGTGTTGCGGTTCGGCCTGCGGTATGGTTTTGCTGGCTTTATTTGTTTTTTAGGACGTCGATTCCGTCCAGCTCCACAGCGGGCACATAGTAGGCAGAAAAGGTGTGCAGCGTCTGGTCGACATCATCGCCGTCGCCCAGGGCAGCGGGGCCCTCATCAATCGTGTATTCCCACATGGGCAGGTAGTAGGCGGCGCTCCCCTGCACATAGGTCAGGCGCAGGTTGGCAAGGTGCTCCGGCTCTGCGGCGGGGTCAACCGCTTCCGCCGTGTAGCTGTCGGTCAAAAACTCTCCGTTGGCCAGCCGCTTGTCAGCCTCGGCGCGGGAAACGCTGGTGTATTCGCCCAGGGGCTCCACGGTGCGGTCCGTTTCATGCAGGCTCAACAGATTGCCGTCGGTATCTACGCTGACCAGCAAGTAATGGAAAGAATCCGCCGCGAACTTGACAAAGAGGGAAGAGGGCTGGCCGTAGATCGTGCTGTCGCCTCCATCCGTCACATCGGTATATTCACCGCCAAGCAGAGAGGTAAAGAGGGAACCGTATTTCTCTTGCAGGTCGGCGGCAATCACGCGCTCTTCCGCAAGGGCGGCAAAGGTCTTCACCTCGGCAGAGCTGTTGCAGACCACACTGGTGCACAGGTCGTTGGAGACGGTGATTGTCAGCCCACCGGGCCAGTCGCTTTCGGGAATGTTCAGCTGCAGCTGTGCGGCATCAGAGAGATAATTCAGCACGGAAGAATCTGCATCCCACCCGTTCTGCTCGGCGGATTCCTTTATATTAGATACTGTTTTGGAGATGGTATCGGCGCTGTCCCTACTGAACGTGGCGGTGTCAGCCAGTGTGGTATCCAGCCCAAGAGCATCCAGCACCGTGCGAAGACGGGCTTTCATGGCATCGGTATTGTCGGCGGCATCCAGCAGGCTGTTGCGGTAGACCGGCAGGCTGGCAGGGAGAACAACATCCGCGGAACTGCCTAAAATTAGACTTTCGCCGAAATACAGCTCATCGGCACTGTGGGCCAGCAGGGAAGAACTGCCGGAAGCGCCGCTGCCAAGCAAAATATCGCTCAGAGCCTGCAAGGGGCTGCTGTCATGCATCGTGGATTTCAGGGAGGAGGACAACGGGGCATCGGCAACGCTGTCTGCGGCGGCATCTGGTTCACTGCCCTCCATGCTGAATGCGCTGAAGGTATCGGGACTGTTGGATTCCTCATAGGCGGGGGCGCTTTCGTTCAGATCAGCGGTCTCGGCGGCCTGGCTGACCCCGGCGGAACGGTCCTGACTGACCATCGCCGCCCCTAACAAAACAAGACAAAAACAAGCTGCTGCCGGAACAAAATGCCGGAATTGCAACGGAATGGTGTGCTTTACGGGGGTTTTGTTGGCAGATTCAATCAAATCATCATCAATTTGCCCGATCGCGCGGAATAAATCGCGGGAGCTCACAGGCAGACACCTTCTTTCTCTAAGTAGGCTTTCAGTTTGGTGCGCATCCGGTGCAGGGTAACGCGCACCTTGCTTTCGCCAATACCGTAGCGCTTGGCAATGTCGGCGGTGGCGTCGCAGTACCAGTACCGCCGAATAAAAATGTTGCGTGCCTGCTCCGGCTGGCTGCGCAGAAACGCGCTGATGGAGCGGGCTGTTTCAGCGCTTTCTACCTCCTGCGCGGTGTGGTCTCCGGCGGGCAGGCAAAATTCCAGCTCTTCCAGCACGGCTTCGGTCTGGCCGCCGCCGCGCTTTTTGGCATTTTGCCGCTCCCGCAGGTCCAGTGCCAGGTTGCGGGTAATGCGCCCCAGGTAGGGTGCAAGCTTGTCCGGCCGGTTTTGCGGCATGCTGTTCCAGGCGGCCATCCAGGTGTCATTTTCGCATTCTTCGGCATCTTCCTGGCTGCCCAGCAGGTTCATGGCAATCTTGCGGCAATAGGCGCCAAACTTTTGTGCGGTCTGTGCAATGGCCTGCTCGTCCCGTGCCCAGTACAGCGTAACAATGTCGGCATCAGTCATTGCGGCACACCTCGCTTTCCTCTTACTATTTATATAATAGGGGAATCACCCCCAAATGTTACAGGCAGAAAAGTAAAAAAACGCACCCCGGCGGGCGGGATGCGGCAAATAATACAAATCAGAGCATATGTTTTTTGTGCAGTACCCAGGCAGCAATCCCACAAATAGCAAGCGTAAGCAAGCAGACAATGACAAATCCATAATCAGAACCGGAAAACGGCATGCCGTCAATGTCCACGTTCATGCCATACAAACCGGAAATAACGGTCGGGACAGCCATCAACAGGGTAACGGAAGTCAGGTACTTCATCGCATTGTTCAGGCGGTTATCCAAAATTGAGCTGAACAGCTCGCGGGTGCCCTTGATATCATCGCGGTAGATGCTGGTCATCTCAATGGCCTGCCGAATCTCAACGATTACATCGTCCAGTAGTTCCATGTCATCAGGGTACTGTTCCAGCCGCTTGTAGCGGGTCAACCGGTCCAAAACCGTGCTGTTGGCACGCAGTGAGGTTGCGAAATATACCAGGGTGGATTCCAACCCATGCAGCTCCATCAAGTCACTATCGCGCAGGGTACCGGTCAGGTTTTTCTCAATTTCCTGGCGGCGGCGGTCGATCAGGCGCAGCTCCTGCTGGTACATCGTGGCGGCGCGGTACAGAATCTGGTACACAAAGCGCATCTTCTTTTTAGTAGAAAAGCCGCGCACCCGGCAGGAAGCGAAATCAGACAATACGGGGGTATCTACGGAGCAAACCGTGGTGATGGTGGTCTGGGTCAACAGAATACCAAGGGGAATGGTGGTGTATACGCCCTCGGCGGCGCCATCCACCTTTAAGGGTATATCCACAATGATGACGGTATAACCATCTTCCAGGCTGATACGCGCGGATTCTTCCGGGTCAAGGGCGGCCTGCACATCAGCGGGCTCAATATCTAAGGTGGCGGCAACCTCGCGGATCTCCTCCTGGCTGGGGGCAGTCAGGCAGATCCATGTGCCTTCCTCAATTTCGTCTGCGCGGGTTAAGCGCCGGTTGACGGTTTCGTATATCGCCAGCATGGAAAGATCACCATCATTTCTTTGTTAAATCACAGATTTTAGTATACTTGCTTTGGACCCAAAGCGCAAGTATGGAAGATAAATGATTTGGGAAAGATGGGGAAGCAGGGGATGGAGAAGGCTATTTGTATTATAGGAAGATGTGGGGGAAAGGATAAAAAACGGGGACAAAAAGAAAAGGAATAGAGAAACCACGTTAAAGCGTCCATATGCACCCTGCCCAAAAATAAATCGAAAAAATTATGAAGAAAACCGAAAAAAGGTGTTGACTTTAGGCGAAAGTGTGGTATTATAAATAAGCTGTCGCGCAAGACAGCAGCTCTTCAAAAGTCAAATAAAAGCGATGTACCAGCAAAAACGCAGCGGGGAACCGGACAGCGTGCGGGTGGAAAGCTTTTAAAAAGGCGTTTGGAAAGCTCAAAAA
>NZ_PSQF01000012.1:0-56167 GCF_003324125.1 Subdoligranulum sp. APC924/74
AGAACAAGACCCGCAGACAGGACATTGAGATTTATTATTCTTTTGTTGGCAAGGTGGACTTGCCCGAATAACCGCCCAACCTATCCGACACAAGAGCTAAGTGCCGGATAGGAACGGCAAAATTTTTTACACTTCTATTGCTTCTTTATCACACATAAGTAAAAAGCCAGGGTATGAAACAGTTCATGGCTAATTAGTTGGAACAAAAAACGAAAGGAAAAGCACAATCCAGACGGTATCAGCGGCAGGCTACAAGAATAAATTGTGATTTCACAAGATTGGTGCTATAATAAGAGAAAAGTTCCTGCCGGGGCAGCCGCCCCGGTGGTATAGATAGAAAGGCAGGAAAACAATATGCACATCAGCTATAAGCCACTCTGGCACACACTGTTAGAGCGTGATATGAGAAAAGAGGATTTAAGGCTTGCCGCTGGTATGACAACAAATATGATTGCCAACATGAGCAAAGAGGGAAAGCACATCAGCATGGATACATTAGCCCGTATCTGCGAAACGCTGAATTGTGAGATTACCGATGTGATTGAGTTAGTACCAGACGAGCCTGCTTCCACAGGAGGTAAGGAACATGAGCGAATTGAAACCAAGAATAACGGAAAACGGAATTGATTATATCCTTGTCGGAGATTATTACATCCCGGACTTGAAACTGCCGGAGGAACACCGCCCTATCGGAAAGTACGGACGGATGCACCGGGAATATTTAAGGGAAGTCCACCCAGCCAGATTGAATACATTGATACTGACCGGGGAATTGTGGACATATCTTGCAGACCTGAACGAACAGGCACAGGAACGGTTAGACACCATCATGGAGCAGATGAAAACTGCCGAGGGCGTAACCGAGGAATTGAAGCGTACCCACCAAATGGAATGGGTGCAGCGTTGCAATAACATTCATAACCGGGCAGAAGAAATTGTTTTGCATGAGATGATTTATTCATAACGGGAGCAATTAAATCGGAGGTATATAAGATGATTGAAATTGTATTTGGTGAAAGTGCCTGTGGAAGTTTGAAAATTGCCCAAACTTACGGCAAGGGAAAGTATAGAGGAAGTGCTGTTTCAATATTTATGAGGCATGAAGACGGGAGTGTTCCATCTTCAGATGAAATGAAAAAAGCACAGCTTCAAGCACAGGAACAAGAACGCATTGCTTGGGAGAATGCTATTCCATTGGGAGGCAAGAGCTGTGATGTTTATTGTTTTGATATGGCTCTTAGTGTGGGAGATATTTCTGATAATGGAATTGGCGAACAGCGGAAAAATGTTTTCAAGAAAATGCTGTCTGTCTGCTTTGTAGAGGATTTAGATTATCAGGTTGAAGAAAAAATACAGAAAATTAAAACTACATTGACCTCAGTGATTGAACGATATGTAGCTGGGGAAGAAATTCGCATTTGGTATAGCTATAATCCAGATGAGCTTTGTGGTATGTATTGGCTTATGAAACAACTTCAACCCTTAAACTGCCAGACAACAATTTATTTGGTTAAGTTACCTACATGGGAATATGGAAAAGAAAATACTATGACATCCAAAATAGCATGGGGCGAGGTCTCTCCTGGCGAATGGGGAAACTATATAACTCTACAAGAGAAAGCTAATCCTGTATTTCTTTCAGCTTGTGCTATGAAATGGAATCAACTTCAAAATGAAAATGCACCTTTGCGTGCAATGTTAAATGGTAAATTGCAAAGCGTTTCAGAAGATATATATGATAGTTTCATTCTTCGTGAAATTGCGGAACAGCCAGAGCAATTCAAAATGGCTATTGTCATAGGTAATGTTTTAGGAAAATATCAACTTGGAATTAGTGATGTATGGATTTCCAATCGCATTGATAAAATGCTTGAAGATGGTGTGTTGGAAATTATACAGGACGCACCAAAGGGAGAAACAAATTATCGCCGAATATTAAGAAAACGAATGAAGTAATAACCACAGCACAAACCGCTGCTACATGGAATCCAACAAACCATGCAACAGCGGTTTTCCTTTACCGTTTTTTCCTCTGGTTGATAGGCGTTCCCGTTTTCTTTGATTTTTGGAGAATCCGAATAAGCCAGCGAAATTCTTCATCTGACAGATTTTTATAGTTGATACCGAGCTGCTTGCAGTAAAGCACTGCCAGTTTTTCCAAACGGCTGCCCTTGAAATTTTCGACCGCTTCCAGATTTTCTTTCAGTTCATTGGCAACAGTGGTCTGGGGCGCACTCTCACTATCCTTTTTATGGGTTTCCCGAATATCCCGGATAATCAGGTTTAGGTCATCCAGAACCATGTGGCTGAAATATTCATCATCACTGATATGGGCGGCTTGCAGCACTTTCAAATGTGGGTCATCTTCGCCAGGGCGATACCGTTCTATGATTTCATGTCGGACAGTATCGACAAGGGTGTTGAGGTTTTGAATCTGCATGGTGGCAATCCCATCCACATAAATCTCAATGTCCGCAAGAAACTTGATAAAGTCCTTATGGGTGGCAAGTTCGCAGAGCAGACGGTTGTTGATCCGACCGCTTTTCAGAAGTGCAACCATTTCATCGTTCAAATGCAGCTCCGTCAGTGGCGTGTTGATCTGCTCCCTGTTCTCTGTCCGGCACAGCAGATAATCGACGGAAACCCCATAGAAGTCTGCCAGCGTGATAAGGTTGCCATGATTGATTTCCTTAAAATCTTCTTTTTCATAACTGCCAAGGGCTGATTTAGAAATACCCGTTAGTTTTGATAGTTCTTCCAGATTTAAGCCTTTGTCCTTGCGGAGTTCCCAAAGGCGTTCCTGTATGCTTGTTGCTCCTTTCATGGGCACACGCTCCTTTCCAACGGTTTCATTGCTGCCGCTTATCTGGATTATATCACACTTTCCGTAATCGTGGAAATTTCTGATTTTTACCCTTAATTCCTACTTTGTGGACATACGGCACAGGGCACAAAAATGTTCTATGATACAGGTAGTTCATCGATGGATTATTCCAATCGAATGACCAGCCTGTGTGGGATATGCTTCCCCGGCGATGTAGCGCCATGAATTTTGGCAGGGATATGGAGGAACCCTGACCAAAACGAGCGTACCAAAGGGAGCGATACGCCGCTGTGAGATTCAGGGGAGGAACGACACCGGGGAGAACTGGCGAACTGACACCGAAATGATACCGAAACACAACAATCTGATAGGGGGACAGTCTACCCTATCGCTGATACTTCGGGAGATTTTAAGCGGCTCTATGGCTGTAATTTTACCGAAAATCGCCCCGAAACCATACACTAAAACGGGAGGAAGCGCAATATGCCGAGAATGAGCAAAAAGAGGAAGTATGAGCTTTCCTTTTACCTCAATGACCGGGGGCGTGTCACTTACAACGAATTATGCCGGAAATGCCAGCATGGGTGCAAGCAGAGCTTCCGGGCGGTTGTGATTGACTGCCCCTGTTATTTATCCAAACGAGCAAAGAAAAAGGAGGAACACACAGAATGAATTTTGAATTTATGACGATAGACACACCATTGCCGCCCTGTATGCCTTTTCCCAGAGCGTTGACAGGATTTCCAGTCAGCAGCACCGCAAAGGTCATGTACTGCCGGATGCTGGACGCTATGCTCTCCAAAGGGCAGGAGGACGAGAACGGAATCCTCTTTGTCTGCTTCCCTGTCACAGCCATTGCCGCAGTCCTGTCCCGCAGCTCCATGACGGTCAAGCGTTCTCTGAATGAACTGGAAACTGCCGGACTTATCATGCGGGTGCGTCAGGGCATTGGAGAACCAAACCGGATTTATGTGCTGATACCGGGAAAGGAGGACGCTGCCCTTGCCTGATACCTCAAAGCTGGAAAAACTCAATCGGGAGTTGGAAAAAAGCGAAAAGAAACTGCGGAAAGCCATCAATGATGAAAAGGCATTGCAGCACCAGTTGAAACAGCTTACCCGAAAGGAACGGACGCACCGGCTCTGTACCCGTGGCGGTATGCTGGAAAGTTTTCTGCAAGAGCCGGAACGCCTGACAGATGATGATGTCATGCTGTTGTTGAAACTCATTTTTCACAGACAGGACACGCAGGAACTATTGAAAAAACTGCTGGAACGGGAGATGCCGGAACCCCCTTAGTTTACTAAGGGCGCAATTATACACCACCCAAAGGTTGGTGCATTGCGTTCTCCGAAGGCTCCTCGCCGGAGGGCTGTGATTTTCCGCAGTCATGGTCTGCTCCAAATCATACAGGGGACGCTACGCTTCCCCTGCGCTGGCTGTCGCCAGCTACCCTTTTGTGGACTTGCCGCCCGGAAACACCTTGCGCTGCAAGCTGTTCCCGTCCAGCAAGTTTTATCAGTCGAGCTATCCTTATCTACGGTAATTTAGTATAATAAGGTCAAAAAACAGAACGCTATCATTGTGCAACCGATATGCAACTGATAATTGCTTGATAGTTGGTGGTAGCAACACGGTAATTCAGATAGAATAAAGCCAACAAAGAAAGGAGGTCATCCAAATGTTAGTAAACATCATTATGATTGTAGTCGGAATAGTTTTCTCATGTATCTTTGTCGGCTTGCTTATCCTTGTTATTCGTGCATTGCTTAAATATATCCGTACAGAGAAATGAAGCCAACAGCAACATTAGGAGGTGGTCAAATGAAAGTAACCGTATTTATGATAATCGTTGGAATAATTTTCTTATGTATCTTTGTTGGTTTGCTTACCCTTATTGTTCGTGCATTACTCAAATATATCCATTCAAAAGATGTACGGCAGGAAAAATCCGTAGTGAGGAAATCGTTGGGTGAAGCACTCAAAGTACACAGAACACAGTGCAAAATGACGCAGGAATTTGTTGCTGAAACGATTGGTGTTAGCAGGCAGGCTGTTTCAAAATGGGAAAATGGAACATCCGACCCTTCCACATCAAATCTTTTTGCACTTGCAAAACTTTACGGTATTTCTGTTGAAGAATTACTAAAAGAAGTTGAATAATCTTCATGCAGATATTTTATTTCATCATCGGGCCACCCTGACCCGAACTTTCAAAACTGAATACCAGCCGCCCACCGGCGGCACCACCGAGCAGGAAATCTGAAAAGGTCTCCTGCTTTTTTTCTGCCCCAAATGAGGTGGTAAAACGCCACCCCATCCACCAATTACCGAAAGGAGGGACACGAAATGCCCTGTCCACACAACGAAATCTCGATTGTGCAGCGAAGCCAACAGCAGTCTGCGGTTGCCGCCGCTGCCTACCAGAGCGGCGAAAAGCTGTTCTGTGGATACGATCAGGAAGTGAAGCACTACCCGGAAAAGCGTGGTATCGTCCACAATGAAATCTTGCTTCCGGCAAATGCCCCACGGTCGTATGCAGACCGCAATACTTTATGGAACGCCGCCGAAGCGGTGGAGAAGCAATGGAATTCCCAGCTTGCAAGGCGGTGGGTGCTTACCATCCCCAGAGAGATACCGCCCGACCAGTACGCCGCCCTTGTCCGGGATTTCTGCAATCAGCAGTTTGTTTCCAAAGGAATGTGCGTGGATTTTGCCATCCATGACAAAGGGGACGGAAACCCTCACGCTCATGTCATGCTGACTATGCGGGCAATGGATGAACATGGGAAATGGCTTCCCAAGAGCCGCAAGGTTTATGACCTTGACGAGAACGGGGAACGGATAAAACTTCCGTCCGGCAGATGGAAAAGTCACAAGGAAGATACGGTTGACTGGAACGACCGCAAGTATTGTGAAATCTGGCGGCATGAATGGGAGATCATCCAGAACCGCTATCTGGAAGCCAACAACCGCCCGGAGCGGGTGGATCTCCGTTCTTATGAAAGACAGGGGCTTGATATTATCCCTACCGTCCATGAGGGTGCTGCTGTCCGGCAGATGGAAAAGCGAGGGATTCAGACCAACATCGGAAATCTGAACCGGGAAATCAAAGCCGCCAACAGCCTGATGAAGTCTATCCGGCAGCTTATTAAAAATCTCAAAGGCTGGATTATCGAGCTTAGTGAAAAACGAAAAGAACTGCTTGCGGAAAAAGCTGCGGAGGAAGCGGTATTTCTTCCCAATCTGTTGATGAAGTACATGGAGGTACGAAAGGCAGAACGGAGCGACTGGACACGGGCGGGACAAAACCGTGGAACTTCCAAAGACTTAAAGGCAGTCAGCGAAGCCCTGTCCTATCTTCAGAGAAAGGGACTTTCCACCGTGGAGGATTTGGAAAACTTTATAGAAACGTCCGGGAAATCTGCCGCCGACTACCGAAAGCAGATGAAGCCAAAGGAAACCCGCAGCAACGTGATTGACGCTATCCTTGCCGCCCGGACGGACTGTAAGGAATGTAAGCCCGTTTATGAGAAATACCAGAAGATATTTTTCAAGAAAACTAAGGAAAAATTCAAGCTGGAACACCCGGAGGTTGCCCGGTTTGAGAAAGCCAGTGCCTACCTTGCCAAGCACCCGGATGATAAGGACAGCACGAAAAAGGAGCTTTTGCAGGAACAGGCGAAGCTTGTGGGCGAAATCGCAGACTTGAAAGTACCGTTGACCGAGGTGCAGGAAGATTTGAAGAAGCTGCGGGACATCCGCTACTGGGTACGGAAAGCCACACCCGGCACAGAGGAAAGCAAAGAGCCGCCCAAGAAGCAGCCCCTCAAAGAAGTCTTGCAGGATAAGGCTGACGAGAAGAAAGCACAGAAAAACGCCCCGGCGCAGACGAAACACAAACAACAGGATATGGAACTTTAACAGGCACTTGCCATTTTCAGATTGAGAATGATAAGTGCCTTTTCTTTTTTACAAGGAGGAATTGATTTGAATGTATTTGAAGCTGTGAAGCAGTCCGTTACGACAAGACAGGCTGCGGAGCATTACGGAATCCGGGTAAACAGAAACGGGATGGCTTGCTGCCCGTTCCACAACGATAAGACCCCCAGCATGAAGCTGGACAAGCGTTTCCACTGCTTCGGATGTGGTGCAGATGGGGATGTGATTGATTTTGTAGCTGCCCTGTACGGGCTGGGGAAAAAGGAAGCCGCCGCACAGTTGGCGAGTGACTTCGGGCTTGCCTATGAGGACTGGAAGCCACCGGGCAGGGCAAGGAAGCCCAAGCCCCGGCAGAAATCCCCGGAAGAACAGTTCCGGGAAGCAAAGGCACATTGCTTCCGTGTCCTTGCCGATTATCTACACCTCTTACGGGTATGGAAAACCGACTATGCCCCGCACTCCCCGGAGGAAGCGTTTCATCCCCGGTTCGTGGAAGCCTTGCAGAAGCAAGCCCATGTGGAATATCTGCTGGATGTGCTGCTGTTCGGGGAGACAGAGGAAAAAGCGGTTTTGATTATGGACTACGGAAAGGATGTGATACAGCTTGAACAGCGAATGGCAGAGCTTGCAGCCGCAGACGCAGCAAGAACTAAAAAACACCATGAACGCCATGCAGCCGCCCCAGAGCGTTGAGGAAGTAAAGGCAACTCTGGAAACCACCGAGAAAGGCGGCGTCCGCCAGAGCATACGGAACTGCCTGACCGTATTCCAGCGTGACCCTGTGCTTGCCGGGGCAATCGCCTACAACATCCTGACCGACCGCAAGGACATCATAAAGCCCATCGGTTTTCACAGAGAAAGCACAGCCCTGACCGATACGGACATGAAGTATCTGCTTCTCTATCTGGAGGAAACCTACGGGCTTACCAGTGAGAAAAAGATTGAAACCGCCATCGGGATTGTGGCGAATGAGAATAAGTACCACCCCATCCGGGATTTTCTGAACAGCCTTGCATGGGACGGGACTGAGCGCATCCGCTTCTGTCTGCGGCACTTTCTGGGAGCTGATGTGGACGATTACACCTATGAAGCCTTGAAGCTGTTCATGCTGGGGGCGATTACAAGGGCATTTAAGCCCGGAAGCAAGTTTGAAATCATGCTGTGTCTGGTAGGCGGTCAGGGGGCTGGCAAATCCACCTTCTTCCGGCTGCTGGCAGTCCGGGACGAGTGGTTTTCCGATGATTTGCGGAAGCTGGACGATGATAACGTGTACCGCAAGCTGCAAGGTCACTGGATAATTGAAATGTCGGAAATGATGGCAACCGCCAATGCCAAGAGCATTGAGGAAATCAAGTCCTTTCTAAGCCGCCAGAAAGAGGTTTACAAAATTCCCTATGAAACTCACCCGGCAGACCGCCCCCGTCAATGCGTGTTCGGCGGCACTTCCAACGCCCTTGACTTTCTCCCCCTTGACCGTTCCGGCAACCGCCGATTTATCCCGGTCATGGTGTACCCGGAGCAAGCCGAGGTTCACATTTTGGAGGACGAAGCCGCTTCCAGAGCCTATATCAGCCAGATGTGGGCGGAAGCAATGGAGATTTACCGAAGCGGCATGTTCAAGCTGTCATTCAGCCCAGCCATGCAGCGGTATCTCAAAGAACACCAGCGGGATTTTATGCCGGAGGACACCAAAGCCGGGATGATACAGGCTTACCTTGATAAGTACACCGGGGAAACGGTCTGCTCCAAGCAGCTCTACAAGGAAGCCTTAAACCACACCTTTGATGAGCCGAAGCAATGGGAAATCCGGGAAATCAACGAGATAATGAACCAGTGCATTACCGGGTGGAACTACTTTTCCAATCCGAGGATGTTTGCGGAATACGGCAGACAAAAGGGCTGGGAGCGTGAAATCCCGGCAACGGACACCGACAACCCGCCCGAAAAATCTATGGACGGTTTTGTGGAGGTCACAGAGCAGATGGAGCTTCCATTCTGAAAATGACAGCCCGTTGCCGACTTCGTTGCTATCCCGTTGCCGAGCCGGTTGCCGGGGAAAATCCCTTATTTCCGGGCTTTTTCCCTCTCTGACAACCAAAACAACAGAAAAATAAAAGAAAAGTATAAATAGTAATCAACGCCAGATTGAGATTGTTTGCAAGGTCTTTTGAAGCCCGTTGCCGGACTTCGTTGCCGACCGTTCTCTGTCTGGCTATTTTCATGTATGGAGGATAACTGCCTATGGCGAAAAATAAGACCAAGATTGAAGTGACAACCGTATTTGACGGGGAACTGGACGCCACCGATGTGTTCGTCAGCCTGATTTCCCAGAAATACGGCAAAACAAATACAAAAGAATATCTTGCTAAAAAGAAAGATTTGAAGTATAATGAAGATGAGGTTCAACAGAGCCAGATACCGTCTGGATTGTGTGGGTAAATGGCTATGATGAACGAAATGGAATACAGAACAATCGGTTCAGCACTTGCCGGGGGCTATCGTGCGGCGGTCTATTGCAGGCTGTCAAAGGACGATGACCTGCAAGGCGAAAGTGCCAGTATCGCAAACCAGCGTGATATGCTGGAAAAATACTGCGAAAAGCAGGGATGGGAGGTTGTGGCAGTCTATCAGGACGATGGCTTCACAGGTCTTAATATGGAGCGTCCTGATTTACAGAGAATGTTGAGAGCCATTGAGCGCAGGCAAATCAACCTTGTCATCACGAAAGACCTCAGCCGACTGGGGCGTAATTATCTGCAAACAGGGCATTTGATTGAGGACTTTTTCCCAAGAAACGGTGTCCGCTATATCGCCATGAATGACGGTATCGACACCCTGCGGGATAACAACGACATCGCCCCGTTCAAGAATATCCTGAACGAGATGTACAGCAAGGATATTTCCAAGAAAGTCCATTCCTCTTATCTTCTGAAAGCGCAGAAAGGACAGTTTACCGGGTGTCTTGCCCCGTTTGGGTATCGGAAAGACCCGGAGGACAAAAACCATCTGCTCATTGACGAGGAAACCGCCCCGATTGTGCGGCTGATTTTCGGATATGCCCTGAACGGTCATGGTCCGAACTATATCCGCAGACGGCTGGAGGAAGAAAAAATCCCCTGCCCCACATGGTGGAACCGGGAACGGGGGCTTCGCAATACCCGCACCAAATGGGAAAAGAAAGACCCGGAAAACGGGCGGTATATGTGGGACTTTTCCGTTATCAAAGACCTTTTGATGAATCCCGTTTACACTGGGGCGATTGCTTCCCAGAAAAAGGACTACCGTTTCAAAATCGGCACGATTGGGGAAAAGAAGCCGGAGGACTGGATTGTAGTGGAAGGACAGCATGAACCGCTGATTGACCGCATGAGCTTTGACATTGTGCAGAACAAGCTGAAATCCCGCCAGCGTCCGGGGCAGACCAATGAAATCAGCCTGTTTGCCGGACTGATAAAATGCGGCGAGTGTGGGAAGTCTCTGACGGTACGCTACACAAACGCAAAACATCCCCAGCAGATTTACTCCTGCAAGACCTACAATGCCTTTGGAAAGAACCACTGCACCCAGCACCGGATTGATTATGACACCCTTTACAGTCATGTGCTGCGGAAAATCCGGGAATGTGCCAGAGCTGCCCTGATGGACGGGGAAGCGGTTGCTGACCGCCTGACCAATACCTGTGAAGCCGAGCAGCGGGAACAGCGGGAAGCAATGGAACGCTCCCTTACAAGGGACGAGGAACGGATTGAGGTTCTGGACAAAATGGTAATGCGGCTTTATGAAGATATGATTGCAGGGCGTATCAGTGAGCAGAACTTCAACACCATGCTGGAAAAGACACAGACCGAGCAGACGGAACTTAAAACAAAAGTGTCCGAGGGCAGAAAGCGGCTGTCCGATGAAGTCCAGCTTGCCAATGACGCAAAACAATGGGTGGAAGCCATTCAGGAATATGCCAACATCACAGAGTTGGACGCAGCCACCCTCAACCGCTTAATCAAAGAAATCGTCGTGCATGAGCGCATTGACGAAGATAAAACAAGACACATTTCTATCGAAATTCATTTTAATCTCAAACCCATCCCGGAGGTGGAACAGGTCACTGCCTGACCTGTCCCGCCGGGACGGTTCTCTTAAAAACACCATATAGATTTTTTGTACGCCGCCGCCCGCCATCGAGCAGAGTTTTACACCTAATTGGGGATAAAACAGTTGATGGCTGGCGGCGGTGTCGCCCTCATCGGCATCACACTTGTCCCTCTGCTCTCCGGCCTGTTCGGTTGATCGTCCGGCGGTGATCGCTTATGGGCGGCATACTCGACAAACTCGATGAATGGCTCCGAGGGCTGCTCATCGAGGGAATCACGGGAAACCTGTCGGGCATGTTCGATACGGTCAATACCAAAGTAGGCGAGATCGCCGGTGAAGTGGGACAGACGCCGCTGGCATGGAACAGCGGCGTCTTTTCTATGATCCGAAACCTCTCTGAAACGGTGATCGTTCCAATCGCCGGGGTTATCCTGACATTCGTAATGTGTTATGAGCTGATCCAGCTTGTGACAGAGAAAAATAATCTGCACGATGTAGACACCTGGATGTTCTTCAAGTGGATTTTCAAGACCTTCTGTGCCGTTCTCATTGTGACGAACACATGGAATATCGTCATGGGTATCTTCGATGTCGGGCAAAGCGTTGTGAACAGCAGCGCAGGCGTCATCATCGGGAATACCTCCATTGATATCAGCAGCGTCATCACGGATATGGAGGCGCAGCTTGAAGCCCTGGGCACGGGAGAACTGTTCGGGCTGTGGTTCCAGTCCCTTTTTGTGGGACTTACCATGAACGCCCTTTCCATCTGTATCATGCTTGTCATCTACGGCCGCATGATCGAGGTGTATTTGACAACTTCCGTTGGACCGATTCCGCTTGCCACTATGACAAACCGGGATTGGAGCCATACAGGACAGAACTACTTGAAATCCCTGTTTGCATTGGCGTTCCAGGCATTTCTAATCATGGTGTGCGTGGGAATCTACTCTGTTTTGGTACAGAGTATCGCCACGGACGGAAATATCTCAAGCGCGATATGGGCCTGCATGGGCTACACGGTCCTGCTGTGCTTCGCCCTGTTCAAGACCGGCAGCCTCTCTAAGAGCCTGTTCGGAGCGCATTAAGGAGGCTTGATAAATTGGCGTATGTAACCATTCCAAAGGATTTGACAAAAGTAAAATCCAAAGTGCTGTTTGGGCTTACCAAACGGCAGCTTATATGTTTCGGAGCGGCGGCACTCATCGGAGTACCGCTTTTCTTTTTGCTCAGACGCACGGCCAGCAACAGCGCCGCCGCGTTCTGCATGATTATCGTCATGCTCCCGTTCTTTCTGCTCGCCATGTATGAGCGGCACGGCCAACCCCTGGAGGTGGTGGCCGGACAGGTCATCCGCTGTATGTTCCTGCGGACGAAAGAGCGGCCTTACCAGACAAACAATTTCTATGTAGCCCTGGAGCGGCAGGCCCAGGCGGAAAAGGAGGTGAAAGCCATTGTTCAGAAAGCGAAAGCCAAAGCCGCAGGCACGACAGGCGGCAAAACCCACGGTAAAGCTGACCGCCGCAGAAAAGCGTGAGATCAGCCGTATCTTGGAAACTGCCAGAGGCGACGGCAAGGTACATTCTGCACAGGACACCTTACCGTTCCGCCAGATGTACCCGGACGGCCTGTGCAAGCTGGACGATCACACCTGGTCGAAGTGTATCGAGTTCGAGGATGTGAATTATCAGCTTGCGAAACCTGACGATCAAACAGCGATTTTTGAAGCCCTCTGCGATATGTATAACGCCCATGACGCTTCTATCGGGATGCAGCTCTCCCTTGTGAGCCGCCGCATGAACCGGGAGGATTTTGTAAAGCGTATCGAGATCGCGGCGCAGGGAGATCACTTCGACCATATCCGTGAGCTTTACACGCAAATGCTCCGCAAGCAGCTTGAACGGGGCAACAACGGTCTTATCAAAACAAAGTACCTGACCCTCACCATCGAGGCACGGGACAGCAAAACCGCACGGGCACGACTTTCCCGGATCGTCATGGACGCCCTCAACCATTTCAAGGTCATGGGTGCTCTGGCAAAGGAGCTTGGCGGCAAGGAGTGGCTGGAAATGCTCCACGGCATCCTGCACCCGGACGGGGAACGGTTTGCCTTTGAATGGAGCTGGCTTGCCCCTTCCGGCCTGTCGGTCCAGGATTTTATCGCACCTTCTTCTTTCCGCTTCGGTGAAGCAAGGAAGTTCACGATGGCGGATAAATTCTGTGCCGTGTCCTTTCTGCAGATCAGCGCACCGGAAATGGATGACCGTATGCTCACCGAACTGCTGGATACGGACAACGGGCTGCTTGTCAGCCTCCATATCCGCAGCATGGATCAGAACGAGGCAATCAAAACGGTCAAGCGGAAGATCACCGACATTGACAGTATGAAGATCGACGCACAGAAAAAGGCGGTGCGGGAAGGTTTCGATATGGATATCATCCCCACTGACCTTGCCACCTACGCAGGCGAGGCAAAGAATATACTCCGTGATCTGCAAAGCAGAAATGAGCGAATGTTCCTGATGACCTTCCTGGTGGTGAACTTTGCGGACAGCAAGCAAAAGCTGGAGAATGACCTTCTCCGTGCGGCAAGCGTGGCGCAGAAATATAACTGCTCCCTGGTGCGGCTGGACTTCCAGCAGGAGGACGGCTTCGTGTCGGCTCTGCCCCTGGGTGTCAACCGCATTAAGATACAGCGTGGGCTTACCACTTCGGCGGTGGCGGTGTTCGTTCCTTTCACCACGCAGGAGATTTTCCACGGCGGCGAAGCTCTCTACTACGGGCTCAATGCCACTTCCGGCAACATGATCCTTGCTGACCGCAAAAAGCTGAAAACGCCCAACGGCATGATCTTAGGTACGCCCGGCAGCGGCAAGAGTTTTTCAGCAAAGCGTTCCATCGTGGGTGTGTTCCTGAATACAAAGGACGATATCTTGATCTGCGACCCGGAGGCAGAATATTTTCCGCTGGTGAACCGTCTGGAAGGCCAGGTCATCAAAATCTCACCTACCAGTACACAGTATGTGAACCCTATGGATATCAACCTCAATTACAGCGAGGATGATAACCCGCTGGCGTTGAAATCTGACTTTATCTTGTCGTTCTGCGAACTGGCGGCAGGTGGCCGGAACGGTCTGGACCCGGTGGAAAAGACGGTCATTGACCGTGCCGTGCGGATCGTATATCGCCCCTATATCGCAGACCCCCGCCCGGAGAATATGCCGCTGTTGGAAGATTTGTATGACGAGATCAAGCGGCAGCCGGAGCCGGAGGCACAGCGGATCGCGGCGGCACTGGAACTGTATGTGCATGGCAGTCTGAATGTTTTTAACCACCGTACCAATGTGGATATCAACAACCGTATTGTCTGCTTCGATATCAAGGAGCTGGGAAAGCAGCTCAAAAGCCTGGGTATGCTGGTGATCCAGGATCAGGTGTGGAACCGTGTTTCCCAAAACCGGGATCAGGGCAAATCCACCTGGTACTTCGTGGACGAGTTCCACCTTCTGCTGCGGGGCGAGGTTGGTTCCTGGAGTGTAGAGATTTGGAAACGCTTTCGCAAATGGGGCGGTATCCCCACGGGGATCACGCAGAACATTAAGGACCTGCTTTCCTCCCCGGAGATCGAGAACATCTTTGAAAACAGCGATTTTGTGTACCTTCTGAACCAGGCCAGCGGAGACAGGAAAATCCTCTGCGAGCGCCTGAATATCTCCAACCAGCAGGCGGCGCATATCAGCAACGCAGGCCCCGGCGAGGGGCTGATCTTCTTCGGCAATGTGATCCTGCCTTTTGTGGATGACTTCCCGAAGGACAACGAGCTTTACAGCATTATGACAACAAAACTTGGTGAAACCGGGAAAGGAGAAAACGAACATGAATGATCCCCGCTATTTGCATACGGAAGAAAAGCAGGAAGGTGAAACCTTCTTTGATGTGATGAACCGGCTGATTGCCAGAAGCAAGGCGGTCACGGCGGATATGGAGGCGGTCCTTGCGGAGCTGGAAAGTGAGATCGAACCGTTCCGTGCGCCGAAGAACCATGAATAAACTGACCCATGTGAGCCTGTTTTCCGGCATTGGCGGTCTGGACCTGGCGGCGGAGGCTGCCGGGTTTGAAACCGTCTGCCAGTGTGAGTGGGCGGATTTTCCGCACTCCGTCCTCTCCGCACGATGGCCGGATGTTCCCAGGTTCCGGGATATTACTACTTTCACGAAGGAGGCGTTTTTTGAAAAAACAGGACTTGAAACAGTTACCGTTATCTCAGGCGGCTTTCCCTGTCAGCCCTTCTCCACCGCCGGAAAACGGAAGGGCTTTGCGGATGAACGCTACCTGTGGCCGGAAATGTGCCGCGTTATTACCGAGCTGCGGCCCCGTTGGGTGCTTGGGGAAAATGTTGCTGGCTTCATCAATATGGGGCTCGACAAAACGATCTTTGACCTGGCAAAAGCGGGATACGCTGTTCTCCCATTCGTATTTCCGGCTTGCGGCGTCGGCGCATGGCATGAGCGCCAGCGAACTTTTATCGTCGCGGCTGATGTTTCCCACACCCCTTGCCTCCGACAACAACACCGCCAGGGACGCGGCAAGCCTGGATGTGTTCCTGTCGGACAATGGGATATTCCGCAAGAGGAACCGAAACGGGGCGATCTGGAGCCTCAGCCTGTCGGCGGCGGTATTCTATCTGACCCCGGTGGCGTCGGACGGTTTCCGCTCGACCTTGAAGCCATCGGCCTTCGATCCGACGAAGAAGGACGGGAACCTGTCGGCGCAGATCATCTCCCAGGAGCGGCCGGTGTCCGAAACGGCAGCACTGAACCCGGATTGGGTGGAATGGCTCATGGGCTTCCCGAAAGGATGGACGGACGTATCCTCTGGGCCGCCGAGCCGGAAGGAATCCCCCGCATGACCGAGCGCATGGATGACCGGGCGCTGCGGTTGAAAACCTTGGGAAATGCGGTCTGCCCGCCCCAGGCATATCCCATTTTCCGCTATATCGCCATGATCGAGAATGGCACCTGCGGTGACTTCTGCCCCTATGGAAAGGAAGGTGACTGCCTATGAGGGAACTGAAAACAACCGATAAGATCACGCAGAAAATGACCCGTGACGGTGCGGTATCGGAAAACCTTGCCACAGGCGAGGTGAAACATATCAGCAGCCGGGAGCCGGAAACGGAGCTGTCCGCTTCTTCGGAAGAATCCGCTGGCGCTGCGGCTGACCTTGCCCTGCGTGCGGCGGAACACCATGAGAAGAAAAGCGCACGAAAGGCGGAAAAGGCTGACACCCAGGCGGTGCGGGATGGTTCTGCCGCAAGGCAGCGCCCGTCCTCCCGCCTGCAATTTACCGAGGAAGAACGTGCCGATCCCGTACTTGGAAAGTACATCGACCGTTCCGACCGTGCGGCGGACAGGCTGGACGCGGCAAAGACCGCTATCCCCACAAAGAAAGTTCTCCGTACCGAGCGTGTTTTTGACGAGACAGCCGGAAAAGGCAAAACGCAGCTTCACTTTGAAGAAGTGGAGAAACGCCCCAATGGACGCCTGCGGCACAATCCGCTTTCCCGACCGATCCATGAGATCGTCCACGCCGCCCATGCGAAGGTGCATGAAGTAGAGCAGGAAAATGTGGGTGTTGAGGCCGGACACAAAGGCGAGGTGTTGACGGAACGCGGGTTTGCCTACGGAAAAGGTAAAGTCCGTGCCGCCATCCACCATCACCGCACAAAGCCCTGGCGTGACGCGGCAAAGGCAGAGCAGGCTTCGGTCAAGGCAAACGCCGAGTACCTTTATCAAAAGGCTCTGCATGATGATCCTGCATTGGCGGCTTCTAACCCGGTATCCCGCTTTCTGCAGAAACAGCGGATCAAGCGGAACTATGCAAAGGAGCTGCGACAGGCGGAGAAAACCGCAAAGAACACAGCGGCCACGGCGAAAAGTGCGGCGCAGAAAGCAAAGGACGCCTTCAAGGAAACATTCCTCTACATCAAACACCATAGCCGGGCGGTGCTGTTGGTGATCGGCATTGGCGCCTGTGTTGCCCTGCTGTTTGGCGGGGTATCTTCCTGTTCCATGATGGCAGGCTCCGGTGTGGGCGGTGTATTTACTTCTTCTTATCTCTCCGAGGATGCGGATATGCTGGCTGCAGAGGCGGCCTACTGTGAACTGGAGCAGGAGCTTCAATATGAGCTGGACCACTATGAGACTCTGCACCCCAGATATGACGAATACCGTTTTGATCTGGATGAGATCGAGCATGACCCTTATGTGCTGATCTCCATTCTCACGGCGTTCCATGAAGGGGTGTTTACCATCGATGAGGTTCAGGAGGAACTGCAAATGCTCTTTGAAAAGCAGTACATCCTGACGCAGACCGTGGAAGTGGAGGTACGCTATCGGACGGAGACACGGACAGACAGCGAGGGAAATGACTATGACGTGGAAGTACCGTACAACTACTATATCTGCAAGGTGAGGCTGGAAAACTTCGACCTTTCCCATGTGCCGGTCTACATCATGGACGAGGAAACACTTTCCTTGTACGCGGTCTATATGGCAACGCTGGGAAACCGGGAAGATTTGTTCCCAGGCTCCGGCTATGTAGACAAGTACACCAAACCACCCACCACCTATGATATCCCGCCTTCCGCACGGGAAGATGAAACCTTTGCAGCGCTCATTACCGAGGCGGAGAAGTACATCGGCTATCCCTATGTCTGGGGCGGCAGCAATCCGAACACTTCTTTTGATTGCTCCGGCTTCGTATCCTGGGCGCTGACGCAAAGCGGCGTCTGCAATACAGGACGGCTTGGGGCGCAAGGACTTTACAATATTTCCACCCCGGTATCCTCTGCCAACGCAAGACCCGGCGACCTGATCTTTTTCGTCGGTACTTACGATACACCGGGCGTTTCCCATGTGGGTATCTATGTGGGCGGTGGAAAAATGCTGCACTGCGGCGACCCCATCCAGTATGCAGATATCAACACAAGCTACTGGCAATCCCACTTTTACGCTTTCGGGCGACCACCCTACAACTAAAAAACGATATGGAGGTAATTTGATTTATGGCAACGACACAGAAGATCCGCAATGACATTGCGAAAACCAAAGAAAAGATCGCGGAGCAGCAGAAACGCCTTCGTACGCTGGAGGCCCAGCTTGCGGAGGAAGAAAATCTGGAAATCGTCCGCATGGTGAAAGCCGTGAAGATGGATAACAAGGAACTGACCGCCTTCCTGAAAGCCTATGCCAGCGGTATGATCTCCCTGCCGGAAGGTATGCTGCAGGAGGGCAACACCGAGAATGAGGAAACGGAGGGATACGAGGATGAAGCATAACTTTATGACAAAAATGGTATCGGCTCTTTTGGCGGTGGTGCTCAGCACTGCCGCTTTTTCTATCACCGCCTTTGCCAGCGGCGGCGAGGAAAGCACGGAATCCGTGACCGAACAGGAAACGGTCGGGGATGTTTCTGATCTGCTTTCCGCTCTGGCAGGCAGCCAGGTCACGGTATCCGTCACCGAGGATGGTATCCAGTTCAGTTCCGGCGAAAATGACTCTGGGCAGACCGGCACCGTCACCACGGGCGGCGGCAATCTGAATGTCCGCACGGGTGCGGGAATGGATTATACCGCCTTCACCCAGATTCCCAACGGAACGACCGTGAAGGTGATCGGAACGGATGGCGACTGGCTGAAAGTCATCCTGCCGGAAAAGGTCGGCTATGTCTATTCCGGCTACATGACGGTAAGTGACGGCGAGGCTGGTTCCGGGGAAGGTTCTTTCTCTCTGGACACGGAAACGCTGGAAAATCTGCTGGGGATGCTGGGCGGCGGTTTGAATGGCGGTGTCGCCTTGACTCCGGACGGGAACCTTTCGCTGATTGACGATATTGGCAGCCCGACCGCCAGCGGCAAGCAGTTTATTACAGTGGAAACGAAGAACGGCAATGTGTTCTATCTCATTATCGACCGTGACGATGAGGGCGAGGAAACCGTGCATTTTCTGAACCAGGTGGATGAAGCCGACCTCATGGCGCTTACGGAGGATGGAGAAAAGGCGGAAACACCTATTGTCTGCACCTGTACGGAGAAGTGCCAGGCCAGAGCGGTCAATACCGCTTGCCCGGTCTGCGTAAAGAACCTTAGTGAATGTGTTGGCACGGAACAGAAAGCTGCGGAGCCCACCGAACCGGAGAATCCGGAACCCGAAAAGAAAAGCAATGCCGGGGCAATCCTGGCGGTGCTGCTGATTCTTGCAGCCGGAGGCGGCGCGGCAGTCTATTTCCTGGTGCTGAAACCGAAGCAGGGAAAGAAAGTTCCCGCTGATCTGGATGATTTCGACCTGGGGGATGAAGAAGAATATTTGACCGAGGACGAGGAAACGGAGGAAAAGAATGAGTAAACTGATTATCGCAGAAAAACCGAGTGTGGCAAAATCTATCGCATCGGCCCTGGGTGCTTCATCCAGGGCCGACGGCTTTTATGAGGGCAATGGCCTTCTTGTATCTTGGTGCGTGGGGCACTTGGTATCCCCGATGGATGCGGGCGGCTATGACGAGCGTTTCAAGAAATGGCGTTATGACGATCTTCCCATTCTGCCGGAGCCGTTCCGCTATGTGCTGGCACCGGGCAAGGAGGATGCTTTTGAAAATCTCCGTGCCCTGATGGACCGCTCCGATGTGGATACCATCGTCAATGCCTGTGACGCTGGGCGTGAAGGCGAGCTGATCTTCCGTCTGATGTATGAAATGGCTGGTTGCCGCAAGCCGGTCCTCCGTCTTTGGATTTCCTCGATGGAGGACAGCGCTATCCGGGAGGGCTTTTCTGACCTGCGCCCCGGCGCCGATTATGAAGCCCTGTATCAATCTGCCCTCTGCCGCCAGAAAGCGGATTGGCTGGTGGGGATCAACGCCACGCGCCTTTTCTCCGTTCTCTATCACCGCACCTTGAATGTGGGCCGTGTTCAGACCCCCACACTGGCAATGCTGGCGGAGCGTGACGCAAAGATCACGCTGTTTCACAAGGAAAAATATCATTTGCTGCGTCTGACGCTGGATGGAACCGAGGCGGTGTCGGAAAAGTTCACCGATCCAACGGAGGCGGAACAGGCAGCGGTCATGTGCAAGGGTGCGGCCGTCACCTGTACCTCTGTCACGAAGGAACAGAAGAAAGAACAGCCGCCGAAGCTCTATGATCTCACCACCTTGCAGAGGGAGGCAAACCGCCTGTTCGGATACACGGCAAAGCAGACCTTAGATTACGCACAGAGCCTCTACGAAAAGAAGCTGCTGACCTATCCCCGCACGGACAGCCGGTATCTGACCTCCGACATGGCAGAAACGGCTTCCTGCGTGATCCACCTGGCGGCGAAACTGCCACCTTTTGATGGCTGCACAAACTTCTTCCCGCTGGTGGAGACCATGATCTCCGACAAGGATGTATCTGACCACCATGCTATCATCCCGACTATGGAGATTGAAAAAGCGGATTTGAAATTGCTCCCCGTTGGTGAACGAAACCTTCTGCTGTTGGTCTGCTGCAAGCTGCTGTGTGCGTCGGCGGAGCCGTATGTGTATGAGGAGGTCACGGCTGCCTTTGACTGCGGTGGCCATTCCTTCACCGCAAAGGGCAAGCGAAACCTCTCCGAAGGCTGGCGGGAGATCGACCGCATTTTCCGTGCCTTCTTGAAGGAAAAGCCTGCGGATGGGGACGGCGGCACGCTCCCGGACTTCACCGAAGGGCAGACTTTTGACGGCGCAGAGGTTGCTGTCACCGAGCATTTCACCCAGCCGCCGAAGCCCTACACCGAAGATACCCTCCTGTCCGCTATGGAGAATGCAGGCAAGGACGACATTCCCGACGAAGCGGAGCGAAAAGGGCTTGGCACGCCCGCGACCAGGGCGGCTATCATCGAAAAGCTGGTGGCAGCCGGATTTGTGGAGCGCAAGGGCAAGAGCCTGATCCCCACAAAAGCCGGTATCAACCTTGTCACGGTCCTGCCGGAGCCGCTGACCTCTCCCATACTGACAGCGGAATGGGAACAGAAATTGACGGAGATCGCAAAGGGCAATGCTGACCCGGATACCTTCATGGGCGGTATTCGCACGATGGTTCAAGAGATCGTGTCCACCTATTCCTGCATTTCCGAGGATGGCAAAAAGCTGTTTGCCCCGGAGAAGGAAGGGATCGGTACCTGCCCCCGCTGCGGCCAGCCGGTTTATGAGGGCAAGAAGAACTTTGCGTGTTCGGATCGGTCCTGCGGTTTCGTCCTCTGGAAAAATGACCGCTTCTGGACGAGCCGCAAGAAGGAGCTGACAAAGAAGATGGCGGCGGACCTTCTGAAAAAAGGCCGCACCAATGTCAAGGGTATGTGGTCTGAAAAGAAACAGGCTGCTTATGACGCTGCGGTGATCTTGGATGACACGGGTGGCAAATACATCAACTTCAAACTGGAATTTCCGAAAAGAAAGGAAGGTGTCAATGGCAGAAAATAAGACTTTTGAACATTTGCCCGAAGTGAGGGCGGCGGTGGCTGCCCTCTCCCCGGAGGACCGGGAGCTGCTGGCGGCGGTGCAGGCCTCGCCCTTCAAGCTGACAGCACCGGAGCAGTTCAAGGAGTTTGCGGACAACATCGACTATTTCGTATTTGAGCCCAATATCCACGATCTGAATGATCTGGGGTGGCGGTATCTGGCGCAGCACATGGATATGCTGCTGCCCCCAGAACTTCTGAAAGCGATCGACCCTGTTCCTTTTGGCAAGTACGCCATGCAGGAGGAACAGGGCCATTTTACGGAACACGGATACATTTCTCTCTCCGGTGACGAGTGGAACCATGAACGCCCTGCGGAGCCGGAGAAAAAGCCTTCCATCCGGGAACGGCTGGAACAGGGCAAGAAGGAATGTGCGGAGAAAAACAAGGCGCAGCCCCATAAGGAAAAATCTGCGCCGGAGCTGTAAGGAGGTGCTGATATGCCATATTACGATCACGACAAGGATTATCCCTTTGCCGCCTTTATCACCAATCTTGGGAAGTACAATGAGGGCGAGCTTGTGGGCGAGTGGGTGAAGTTTCCCACCACCGCCGAGGAATTGAAAGAAGTGTTTAAGCGTATCGGGATTGGCCAGAAGGATGACTTCGGCCAGCCCTATGAGGAATGGTTCATCACGGACTATGATTGCTATGTGGACGGTCTTTACAGTAAGCTGGGTGAATATGAAAATCTGGACGAGCTGAATTATCTGGCATCGAAGCTGGATGAAATGAGCGAAAGCGAATACGCACAGTTTCAGGCCGGTATGGAAATGGGCGACCATTGCGGCAGCCTGCAGGAGATCATCAACCTCACCGAGAATCTGGATTGCTATGAGGTTTACCCCGATATCCATGACTATGACGATCTGGGCCGCTATTACATCGAAGAACTGGACGTTATGCAGGTGCCAGAGCATTTGCAGAATTACATCGACTATGAGGCCTACGGCCGGGACGTTGCGTTGGAGGAAAACGGCACCTTCACGAATCAGGGCTATGTGCGTGATACGGGTGACAGTTTCCATGAGTATTACGACGGTGAGCGCGGCAGTATCCCCGACGAGTACCGGGTGATGACCTTTCAGGACGATCTTCCCGAAGAAGAAAAATCCGAGTGGGCTATGGATATAGCCTTTGACATGGACGAGTTTTTCCGTCAGAACGATCCGCAGTATGCAGCGGAGCACCCGGAGGCACACGCCGCAAAGGAAGAACTTTACGAAAACCTGATGGCAGGGCGCATTTCCGCTCTGGATGAAAAGCTGGCGGCACTGGGGCAGACGCAGGAGGACTATCTTCCTTCGGAGATTGAAAAGTTCAAGGATGCCACGGGCTATGAGGAATTTCTTGATTTTGACCCAGCGGAGGTCAAAGCCGCTTTGGATAAGCCGGAGAAGTCCCATGCGGATGAAATGCTGGCCGCTGCGGAGAAGGTTGCCTCGGAAAAGATGACTGTGCTTGTAGTGGAGCCTATGAAGGAACCCTATGTGAAGGAGATCGACCCCGATCTTCATTCCCTGCAGGCGGAGGTCGGCGGAGACATTGGCGCAACTTATCCCTATTCTGACCCGGTGGCGCTGGTTTGCAATGATGAAGGAAAGCTCATCGGGCTTAATCTGAACCGTGGGCTGCGGGATGAAAATGGAGAAATTTATGATATCGTAGCAGGGACTTTCCTGGTGGTTGGACTTGGTGAGGAAGATTTTGCGTCCCTGTCCCCGGAACTGATTCAGAAATACACGGAACAGTTCAAAACGCCGGAACGATTTATGCAGATCAATGGCAATATCGTCGTTCTCCCTGTCCCGGCAGAGAAACAAGACCTCGCTTTTCTTCCAGACCGTTTTGAAACTGGCGAACGTGTGCAGACACCGAGGGGCAGCTTTCAGGTGACGGCTATGAGCCGGGAGCAGATGGAGGCAGCCGGTTACGGTGTCCACCATATTTCCGATGATAGAAAGTACCTTATCATGGGAAACGGCACACGGGCCTTTGCCGTGGCAGCGGAGCAGCCGGAAAAGGACAATCCTCTCCGCACGGCAGAAATGACGCTGGAGGATGACTACGGCATGATCGACGGCGTTATCAACAACGGCAGACGCGGCGAGGAACTGGAGAAGGCGCAGGAACACGCGGAGCAGACGAAGCCGGAGAAGCCTTCCATCCGTGAGCGGTTAGAGGACGCCAAACGGGAGTGTGCCGAGCATAAGCCACCGGAGGGCAAGAAGCCCGGCCGTGATGTGCCGGAGCATGACTGCCTATGAGCCGAAGCAAGAAATGGCGGCTGGAATGGGCGTTCTTCCTGGGTGACAACGGCAGGCGGCAGTATAACCATATCTGTAAAAAATGTGTTCACGGCTGCAAGCAGAGTTTCCGGGCGTGTCTGGTCGCTTGTCCGCATTACAGTTCCAAACGGTCTAAAATCTGTGAGGATATGGGTGGAAAAAACACAGAATAATTCCCTGTATCCGTATTTTCAAAGGGAGCCTTTATGATTTTTCATGTGTCGGTCTGCTTGCTGGCACATGAAGAAAAAGGCTTGATTTCAGACACTTTCTGTCACGCAAAACGGGAGTACAGCTTTTCGGTTCATCCGATTGGCTGTACTCCCGCTTTTTCTTTTTGCTATCATCAAATTACTTTAACACGGTTCTGTTGTTTGAACAGGGGTACAAATTGTACCTCCGTTGAAAAGGAATTTCCATAGTATTTTCTCATTAGGATTGGATAGGAAAGGATGGATAGCCGCCGCAGTAGGCGTTGTGGGAATGTGTGTAAACTGCCAGAATTGTGAGGCTGTGGGAAAGCTGTTTGCAGACTTGTGGGAAAAGGCTTGTCTTTTTCCATCAGGTTGTGAATGGCTTTTCCATCGGCACGAGCGGCAGTTTTCCATATTTCCATGACGCAAGAAAATCATCCAACGATCAGCCGGTACACCGTCAGCGGCACATACCACACCGCCACAATAAGCCGCCAGGCCAGAACGAAACCGCCGATTACACCGCCGATAATAAAGTTCAATGCAAACAAGGCGATCCCTCCACCCAGGGAGCCGCCGCCCGGCACGATCCAGAGGCACATCCGATGGAGGCCAAACGGCAGCCCGCAGAGTATCCAGAGCCATACATAGTCAACCTCTCCGTTCTTCACGCAGGCAGATTTGAAGATACAATACAGGATCAGTGCCACGGTCACGGGCAATACGCTTTTGAAGAAAAATGCTTTGATTGCTTCGCTTCTTGTCATCGGTAAAACCTTCTTTCGCAGCTCCATTATACAGGATGCCGGGAGCTGCGCCCAGCGTCTTTCAGAGAAAATTATTCAAGTTCATGTCGCCGCTGTTGTTCCTGTTCCTTTGGAACGGTCAGTAGTGCATCTACATTCTGTTTAACAGTATCGTATTCCTGGGCTTCGGTTCTTGCGGTTTTGTACTCCGCAAGAAGGCGTTCCTTTTCTGCGCTGAGAGTGGCAAGCTCCGTTTTCATGCTTTCTGTTGTCGGCAGCGGTACAGCCCCCAGCCGTTTCAATTCTCTGGCGGCCGCTTCAAAAAGGATGATCTCGCTCTCATGCCCCCGCAGGAGCTTTTCTTTATCATTCGATTTACGGTATCGGTCATAAAGCGGCTTTAGCTGACGGTAAGTTTCAGCGTGCTTCATCACAAGGGCAAGTTCGGCACTTCTACTTTCTATCCGCTTGATTTCTGCATGAGAGGTATCCCTGCGTGCGGATACTGCGTTCAATTTGCTTTCCAGTTCTCCATAACTGCTTATCCCGTGTTCCGTCAGGAAATTCATGGTCTTGGCGGCCTGTTTCAGATTGTTCAGCTTCGCCCAATGGGTGAAGCCTGCACTCTGCTGTGCCTTGATGTTGTTCTGGATATCAATGAGTAGACTGATCTTTCCGTTCCGCTGTTTTGGCTGGTGGGAAGGTCTGGATCGTCCGGCGATCCGGGCGGCAAGGGCTTCTTCGGTGTAGTCAACCCCCAGCGTTTTCAGACGGGTGAACCGTTCCTGATCCGGTGCTCTGGCAGAGATATACTTGCCGCGCTTGATCTCATAACCTTCTCTCTGCAGGCGGCGAAGCAGTTCTTCCAGGTTGGAACAGGCTGGCAGGAGCCGGTCGATGGCCGCTTTCAGCTTTGCCTTATAGCTGGTGCCGTTCTGCGTAGCCTGATGTTCAATATAGCTCTTGCCCTTGTCCTGTCCAGGAATAATGACAGACAGACCATGTTCCTTGCAAAGCCGGTCGGAGGTGCGGCGGATATCGTGATAGCTTCGCTTGTTGGAATGATAGTGTTTATGATCCGCAAAGCTGACCGCATTGAAAATCAGGTGGTTATGAACATGATCTTTGTCTATATGGGTGGTAAGTACAAATTCATACTTGCCGCCCAGGATTTCTTTTGCAAGCTCCATGCCGATCTCATGGGCTTGTTCCGGCGTAACCTCCCCAGGCTGAAAGGCTTGGATCAGGTGACGGCCCAGGTTCGTTCCCTTGTCGATGGCATGGCAGCGGGTCCAGGAAAATTCGATATCCGCAGTTTCGGCGGCACAGCCATAGGAAGAAACAAGCAGCTTTCCGTCCGTCTTTTCCGGGTTGCAGATATAGTCAATGGCTGCTTTCAGCGTTGATTTGATAGGATGTGTCTTTGTAACTGCCATATCTCGTCCAGCCTTTCCCGTATCTCGTCCATATCGGCCTGATACGCAGGACCTCCGGCGTTGATCCGCTTGGCTATCTGGTTGATGTTCCTGCCGATGGCGGACAGTTCCGAGGTAAACGCTTTGATCTCCGTGGTGTCGGTGTAGATGATATACCCGTCAATCGCCATCTTTCGGAGGTAGGCGCCATATCTGCGTGTCGGTAACTGGCTCATTTTTTCGTCTATGAGCCGTTTTTCATCCTCCGTGACATAGAATTTCATTTGAATATTCCGCTTTCGGTTTGCCATTCGCCGCCTCCGTTCTTCATAAGGGTTTGGGACTATCCCAACAAGCAATTTTGAATTTCCGGGTAAGGGACCTGAAAATCTCAAAATTCGCAAGCGGGTACTCGCTTGCTGTGCTTGCTACCGTATCTTATCCCTACTTATAAAGCGTTTCGGAAACCTCAAAATGCCCGCAAAATAAGAAAAACAGAGGATGTTCAGACACCCTCCGTTTCTTCATTCGGCTTTTCAATTTTTAAGGCCCCGTCAATGGCACCCTCCACGATAGGCAAATACTGTTCCGGGCAGAGCTTTAACTTCTGTCCGACCCGCTGGCGCAGCTCGCTTTCCTCTCGCATGACCTCTGGATTGAAATATCTCTCCATCGGCAGGCCGCAGATTTTTACAAGCTGTATGATGACCGGCAGGCTGGGGATCGTGCCCTCGTTTTCAATGTTGGCAAGATACCTGGTATCAATATTCACCTTTTCGGCTAAATCTTTTCGTGCAAGGTTCTTCGCCTTCCGTGCTTCTTTTACATCTGCACCGAAGGTTTCAAAGCCAGGGCAGTCTTTCACTTTTGCCATTCAACATCACCCACATACATTCTATATTTCATAGTTTGCGCGTGGAATGATGTGATATCCATTCTGACTACATTTTATAATTCATATCTTTAACCTTGTATTCTTCGAGCAGACGAAATATAATATTTTAGGAGGTGCAAAATGGACTATATAACATTAAAAGAGGCAAGCCAAAAATGGAATGTTACGCCGCGCCAGATAAATTATTTGTGTACATCTGGGCGCATCCCCGGTGCTGTAAAAATGGCGACGATTTGGCTTATTCCTAAAAATGCAGAGAAGCCAGTAGACAGGCGGAGAAAAGAAAACAAATCTCAGTGAGGTTTCTGTGACATTTGGGTGCTACACTGAAATTGAAGGAGTGTGATACCATGCGAATTTTAGTAGTCGAGGATGATCGGCTTTTGAATAATACTTTATGCTATAACTTGAATACTGCGGGCTATGTTGTGGACTCTGCCCTGACAAAATCAGCAGCCAGTGATTTTCTGACCAAGCAGGACTATGATCTGATCGTGCTGGATGTAAACCTGCCGGATGGGAACGGCTTTGATTTCTGCCGTGAGGTAAAAGAACGCCGGCCGGATACGGCGGTAATCTTCCTGACCGCAAATGATATGGAGAGCGATATGCTCAAAGGCTATGAGCTGGGCGCAGAGGACTATGTGACCAAGCCATTTCCTATGAGCGTCTTTCAAAAAAAGCTGTCCGTAGTGCTGGGGCGGCTGGCGAAACAGTCTGGCGGCGGTGATAGCTATGAGGACGGTGCGCTGTCCATCAATTTCTCGGAGATGACGGCTTCCCTGTCCGGTAAGGCGCTGGTGTTCACTCCGCTGGAATACCGGCTGTTGAAAATCCTGACCAAAAATCCGCAGAATGTTTTGACAAGGCAGGTGCTGCTTGAAAAGCTGTGGGATGCCGATGGGAACTTTGTGGATGAACACGCCCTGACCGCGGCTATCAGCCGGGTGCGGAATAAAATTGAAACGGATGGACGCCAGTACATCAAGACGGTGTACGGCATGGGCTATATGTGGATCGGAGGGGCGCTCAAATGAATATGCGAAAACTCTCCATCAATAAAGCCTGCGTTCTTTTGGGAACGCTTTTGCTGCTGGCAGTGGGCGCAGTCTGCACCACTGTTTATCTACTGACCCGGAATATAATCGCTGTCCGGTGTGTGTTCCTGTTCAGCCTCTTTGTGCTGCTCTGCGTCATCTTCTTTGTGGCGCTGATCCGCTGGAAGCTGGTTCAGTTCTCCGATGCCTTTTGTGGTCAGATGGATGATATGCTCTCCGAAAATATGCAGCCGAAGCAGACGACCTGCGAAGAAAGCCTGTTCTACAAAATCAACTATCGGCTGGGGCGGCTATATGAAGTCATGCAGGAAAATAAAAACAGCATCGCAAAGGAACGGACTGACCTGCAAGAGCTGATCTCTGACATCTCTCATCAGGTCAAGACCCCGATTGCCAACTTGAAAATGATCAACAACACGCTGCTTGAAAATGAGGTTCCTCCGCAGAAGCAAAAGGAATTTCTGACAGCCCAGGCCAGCCAGCTTGATAAGCTGGACTTCCTCATGCAAGCCATGATTAAAACCTCCCGACTGGAAACGGGAGTCATTTCGCTGGAGCAGAGACAGCAGCCGATTTACGATACCCTTGCCGCTGCCCTAGGCGGGATTTTGCTCAATGCCGAAAAGAAAAAGATAGATGTGCAGGTGGAATGCCCGGAGCATTTGGATGCACGCCATGATAGAAAATGGACAAGCGAAGCCCTGTTCAACATTCTGGATAATGCTGTGAAATACACCCCGGCAGGCGGGCAGATCCGTGTGTCGGTGGAAGGCTGGGAAATGTATGTGAAGATCGACATTGCCGATACCGGCATCGGCATTTCAGAGCAGCACCAGGGGACGATTTTCAAGCGGTTTTATCGGGAAGATGTGGTGCATGATGTGGACGGTATTGGAATCGGTCTGTATCTGGCCCGTGAGATTGTGACCTTGCAGGGCGGTTATATCCGGGTAGCGTCTGAGGTTGGGAAAGGCTCAACCTTTTCTGTTTTCCTGCTCCGAAAGTAGAGTAAGCACACCCCGAAAATTGAAATGTCACAGATTCGTGACATTTGGGGCTGAATTTAGCGGAAATTTTTTGTGGCTCGTGACATTTCTGTGAGGTTTGGTCGTTACAATGGGTTTATCAAAAAGAAAGGATGGTGTTCTCTATGAGCATTTTGCAAACGACTGAACTGAAAAAATATTATGGCGCAGAGCCGAACATTACCAGAGCCTTGGATGGTGTGACCCTCTCTATTGAAAAAGGAGAATTTGTAGCTATCGTAGGAACCTCCGGCAGTGGTAAATCCACGCTGCTGAACATGATCGGCGGATTGGATGTGCCCACCTCCGGCCAGGTGGTCGTGGATGGCAAGGAGCTGTCCAAACTCAAAGACGAGGAACTGACCGTTTTCCGCAGAAGAAAGATCGGCTTTATCTTCCAGAACTACAATCTGGTACCGGTGCTGAATGTCTTTGAAAATATTGTGTTGCCTGTGGAGCTGGACGGAAACAAGGTAGACAAGAAGTTTATGAACGAAGTAGTGCAGATGCTGGGGCTTGAGGATAAGCTGAACAATATGCCCAATAACCTCTCCGGCGGCCAGCAGCAGCGCGTAGCCATTGCCCGCGCCCTTGGTGTCAAAGCCCGCTATTGTCTTGGCTGATGAACCCACCGGCAACCTGGACAGCAAGACCAGCGCCGATGTGCTGGGGCTTCTGAAAACTACCAGCCAGAAATTCCACCAGACCCTCGTAATGATTACCCATAACAGTGAGATCGCCCAGCTTGCCGACCGCATTATTCGGATCGAGGATGGTAAGATCGTGCAGTAAAGGGGGGCGGGACTATGAATGACATTCTATTTGGCAACAATAATTCCAAAGTAATTACCAAGCTATCCAAACGCTATTTCAAGAAGAATAAGGTACGCAATCTGGCTGCACTGCTGGCAATTATCCTGACTGCTTTCCTGTTTACCTCTATCACTTCCCTGGCGTTCAATATGGCGTCCTCCATCCAACTCTCTCTGCAAATGCAGAAAGGCAGCAAGGCGGATGGCACTTTGGGGTATATGACGGAGAAACAGTACGAGCAGCTTGTAAACAGCGATTTTGTGGACCAGGCAGGACACCGGCGTATCATTGGCTATGCAAGCAACACTTCCAGCCATTCCATTGAAATCAATTATGAAGATAGTGTGCAGCAGGAACTGACCTTCTGTGTGCCTACCCACGGAGCTGCACCGGAGAAAGCGAATGAGATCGCTACTACGGATTTGGCGCTGAAGGCGCTGGGTGTAGAACCTGAGATCGGCGCAGAGGTTCCGTTAGAATTTGAACTGCGGGGGAAAACTTATCATTACGATATGGTGCTTTCCGGCTGGTGGGAAGCAAGCAATGACTCTGTGAGCGTTGCGACTGTTTCAGAGCAGTTTATAAAAGAAAATCCCGATGTGGTTCAGAACACTTATGCGGTAGACCATGTAATGTCCGGCGTTACTTTTTCCGATGTCGTGCTGAAGAATAAAGCAATTCCGTTGTTTACAACTATGTGGACGAAAACGGAGAAACCAAACAGAAGTGGGAAACCTGGCATACCCACAAAGAGGCCTTAAAGCGCAAGGCGGAAATCGAAAATCAGCAGCACACGGGAACTTTTCTCCCGCCAAGCAATCAGACGATCACCGAGTTCCTTTATGACTTCGTATCTCTTTACGGAGAAAAGAAATGGGGCGTGTCTATGTATGACAGCCAAACGGCGCTGATTGCCAACTATATCAATCCGATCATCGGTGATATGGAGGTACAGGCGGTTACTCCCCGTGCGGTTGACGGTTATATCCAGACCTTGCAGAAAACCAAGTCGGTGTCTACCAAGACCCGAAAGGCTGTTACCACCTATGTCAGCGACAAGACCATTGAAAAGATCATCAAGCTCCTGCGGTGTGCGTTTAAGCAGGCGGTACGATGGGAAATCATTGCAAGAAATCCCTTTGACAATGTGATCCTCCCGAAAACGGAGTATGCGAAACGGGATATCTGGACAGCGGATATGATCCGTCTTGCCCTGGACAAATGCACGGACAGCAAGCTCTATGTAGCAATGAACCTTTCCTTTGCCTGCTCTCTGCGCATGGGTGAAATCCTGGGGCTGACCTGGGAGAACGTCCATATTTCCGATGAAGATATTGCGGCGGATAATGCCTATGTCTACATCGACAAGGAGCTGACGAGGGCTTCCAAACGGGCGATTGAAACGCTGGGTGAGAAGGATATCTATTACATCTTCACTCCGCTTATGCCGAACACCAGCACAAGAATTATTCTGAAAAAGCCGAAAACCGATTCCAGCATCCGTAAGGTGTGGCTGCCGAAAACGCTGGCCTACATTCTGCGGGAGTGGAAGAAATCCCAGGACGAGCTGAAAGGTTTCCTGGGCGACGAGTATCAGGACTTCGATCTGGTGGTGGCACTTCCCAATGGACGGCCCTGCGAGGATCGGATCATCCTCAAAGAGTTTGCAAAGCTCCGTGAGGACGCAGGGCTGCCGAAGGTGGTCTTTCATTCTCTCCGTCATTCCAGTACCACCTACAAACTGAAACTGAACCACGGCGATCTGAAAGCCACTCAGGGCGATACGGGTCATGCCGAGATCGACATGATAACCAGTATCTATGCTCACATTCTGGACGAGGATAGAAAGGTCAATGCTCAGAAATTTGAGACAGCCTTCTATGCCAAGCCTGATCTTCGCAATGTCCGTCCGCCGGAGGAACCGGCAAAATCGGAACCTGCGACCCTGAACCTTGAAAGTCTTGTGGAGCAGCTTCAGAAGTCGCCGGAGCTTGCAAGTGCGCTCGCAGCCCTGATAGCGGCGCAAGCCCCGGCAAAGTGATCCGAAAAATCGAATTAGCAAAACGCAGAATTTTCTTAGCAAATTTCTGAAAAGCGTTCGAGTCCAATTAGCAAATATACATCATGCGGCGCATAAAAATCTCCCGGTAACGGAAGTGAAATTACCGGGAGAAGGAGGAACAAAAAAACGCTGCAAACCCCGAAAAAAGGCTTGCAGCGGTGCTTTCTGGCGTCCCAGAGAGGATTTGAACCTCCGACCCCACGCTTAGGAGGCGTGTGCTCTATCCAGCTGAGCTACTGAGACATTTATAAGTTTTATGCAATTTTCAAGGCTCAAAGGAATCGAACCATCTGCCGCTTAGGAGGCGTGTGCTCTATCCAACTGAGCTACTGAGACAATTTGAATCAGGCAGCTGTGCGCGATGCAGGAGTACAACTGCCCTATTATTATAAACGCAACCCTGCAAAAAAGCAAGACATAATACAAAGCCGCCCGCACAGCAAAATTGTGTGGGCGGCTTTGCGTTTAAGTTATACGGAAAAGGGGAGCACTCAGGCAAGACCGTCCAGCCATGCGGTGATGCTTTCGGCGGCAAAATTGATGTACGGGTACAGGGATTGCAGGTTCCGCAGGCTTTTGTCATTACCGCATCGCTTATTCCAGCGCTGCCTTTGCGGCGGCAATTTTGGCGTTGGCTTCGGCCAACTGGCGGGAACAATCGTCTGTGGTGTCATCGCGCTCTAGGCGGTTGCGGTCCCCAATCAGGGCGGTCCAATACTGGCCACCGTTATATTCAAACACGACCCAATCGTACCCGTTGTATTTTTCCTTGGTGATCTGGGTAACCGGGTAGCTGCCCAACGGCAGGTAGCCCACCACATCGTTCAGATTGGCGGTATAAAAATATTCTGTGTTGGAACCAAAAACCGTGAGCTTATATCCGCTCACGGTTGTCATGTCTGGCCCATCGCTGCCATACCCGTTAAAATTCCCGGCGCGTATCGTGGGCAGATAGTCCTGATAGCTGTAATCCAGATCCACCGCGCCGGTAATGCCGCTGACGGTGCCGGAACCGGAATACTGCCACATGCCGTACTGCCCGGTGTACCCCAGGCTGGAGCGGTAATCCGCCACCCAAAGCGGATAGTTTGCCAGCGCGGAAGCATTCATATACGAGTTGATGTAGTTGGTGTAGCTGTACCAGCCCGCGTACCATTTGCGCTGGTTCAAAATATCCATGGCGTATTTGACCAGGTTCGTCAGCTGCGGTTTGCCCAGGCTGGTCAGGCTGCGGGCCTCCACATCTACAAACACCGGGTATTCCAGCTGTAAGCCCTCCAGCGCGTTCAAAAAGGTGGTCAGCTCCCCGGCAACAGCGCTTTCGGTGCGGGCATAGGTGTAATAATAAGCCCCAACCCGCAGCCCGGCGGCATGGGCGCCGTTCACGTTTTGCAGAAAATAGGGATCCACATACGCGCCGTTGTTGTTGCTGGACCCAATGCGTACAATGGCAAACTGTTTGCCCGCCGCGGCAACGGCACTCCAGTTGATGCTGCCCTGATACCGGGAAACATCGATCCCCACCTGAAACAAAGCCATACAAAAATCCCCCTCCCAGGATTGCCTGCCGTGCAGGTGTATCCTACAGCATGTTATGCTGGAAAGGAGAGGGAAGTGAATCTTATGAAATTGCTGCCGGAGCATTCATGCGGCGGCGCTGAATAAGCAGGGACGCGTTAAATCACAATGCCGCCGTTTACGCCGAGCACCTGCCCGGTGATGAACCCGGCCCCGCGCCCGGCCAAAAATACCAGCGTGCGGGCAACTTCTTCCGGGGTGCCAAGGCGCTCCACGGGGGTCTCTTCCGCCAGGGCAGCTTTGTCCTCTGCGGTAAAGCTGGCCATCATGTCGGTTTCAATCACACCGGGAGCCACGCAGTTCACCGTAATGCCGGAAGGACCTTCCTCTTTGGCGAGCGCCTTGGTTAGGCCGATCACACCGGCCTTTGCGGCGGAATAGTGTACTTCGCAGCTGCCGCCGGTCTGGCCCCACATGCTGCTTACCAGCAGAATGCGGCCGTATTTTTGGCGGATCATGCCAGGCAGCACGGCGCGGCATGCATAAAACACGCCGTCCAAATCTACCCCCATCATGCGGTGCCAGTCCTCATCGGTCAGGTCAGTGAAGAGTTTTTGCTGGGCAATCCCCGCACAGCATATCAGCGTCTGCAGGCTGCCGAACTGCTGCAGTGCTTCCTGTACCGCGGCATTCACCTGGGCGGAATCGCTCACATCGGCGTGCAGAGCCACAAAGCGCCCGCCGGGGTTCAGCGCCTGTGCCTGCTGCACAACATCCAGGGCAGCATCTTCGCGGCTGTTCCAGGTAAAGGCAACATCGTACCCGGCGCGGGCAAACTCCAAAACGGTGGCGGCACCAATGCCGCGGCTGCCGCCAGTAATCAATACATGGTCATTCATGGGGGTTCTCCTCATTTTGCAGCGGGGCTGCCTGCTGGGCGCGCTTTTCGGCTTTCAGCTTCAGCCGTTTGGCTCGCAGTCCGGCAAAAAACTCTTGTAAAAGTGCCTGGGCTTCCTCTTCCAACAGGCCCTGCTCCATAACAGGGTGGTGGTTAAATGGTAAAGCAAACAGATCCGTCAAAGAGCCGCAGCACCCGGCCTTGGGGTCGCGGGCACCATAGACCACCCGCTTTAACCGGCTGTTGATGATGGCCCCACTGCACATGGGGCAGGGCTCCAGCGTAACAAACAGCTCACATTGCCACAGCCGCCACCCGCCAAGGGCTTTGCAGGCTGCGTCGATGGCAAGCAGTTCGGCGTGGTAGATGGCATTTTTGCCGCTCTCTCGCAGATTGTGGGCACGGGCAATGATCTCGCCATCCTTGGCAACCACCGCGCCAACGGGCACTTCACCCAAAGCGGCAGCGGCGCGGGCTTCTTCCAGCGCGGCCTGCATCAGTTGTTCATCGGTCATTGCGTTACCCCACACGGTACAGGTACACCGTAAGGCCCATCAAAAACAGAACACATACGGTATACGGCAGGCTGGTAAAAACGGCCAGCGGCTCCATGCCGCCGCGCAGCCCGGCGGAAAAGCTGAACCCCTGCGCTTTGACCCGCCATACCAGAAAGAGCGCCGCCAGCGGCAGGGCCACTAGCAAAATCAACTCATACACCACGGCAAGCTGCTCCGGCGCATATTGGCGCAGATATAGGCTGAGAAACGCCAAGGTATTGTTGATGAAATGCAGCAGCATGCCGGGAAGAATACTGCCGCTGCGCTCAACCAGCCAGCCCAAAAAGATGCCGCACACCAGCGCGGTAATGCTTTGTGCCAGATCCAGGTGCAGCAACGCAAACAGCAGGGCAGGGGCAAAAATCGCCACGCTGCTGCCGCTGGGGCGCATAATGCCCTGCAGCGCCCCGCGGAAATAAATTTCCTCCAGCACAGCGGGCACTACACACAGACTGAAATAACGAATGAACAGATCCAGGCCACCGGCGGGCAGCGCGGTGCTGCTGGTGGTAACGCCCAGCCCACGGGCCAGCAGCCCGCCGAACAGGTTGCCCGCGTTGGCCAGCCCCAAAAACACCACCAGGCAGAACGCCGGGCTCCAGGGGGCGGGCAGCAGAATGCGCAGATCCTGCGTTTGCAGCCGGGTGGCGCGCAGCAGCCACCACAGCGGCAGCACAATAGAACCCACTGCCACCACAATGCCCAGCAGCCCCTGCGCGGCCACGCTGAATCCGACCGGGTCGCTCAGGCTGGCACCCTGCACCCGCATACCCATCAGGGCGGAAACAAAAATAGTCAATAGATCCTGTACAAACAGATAAGCCAGCGCGGCCACCGCGCACAGCGATGCCGCCCCCCGTACACCGCGGGGATTGGAGAGTGTTGATTTTGGCAAAATACTTCCTCTTTCTTTTCACTGTACTATATAAAGATACGTTCCATATAATTCCGGCACAAAACGCGGCAGATGATACCAGTAACAATAATAACACGTTTGCGGCGCTTTTACAACGCGGCGCAGCCCGGCCCACGGAAAAACGGCAAAACAAAAACCCGCCGGTTGTGCGGACCGGCGGGTAGGAGAGGAAAATAGAGGAAGGAATGTTTTCTATACAGAGAAAATCCATCAAGGCTGTGCGGGCCTTGACTTTATGCTATTATAATAGTACAGTATTTGTGTGAAGTAAAGCTCAAAAAGTTCACATGAAAGATGAACGAGATTCATCAAGACGCATCAGAAAACAAAGAAGGTAAAGTTTACTTCCCAATTATAAAAGGAGCATCCGGTTCATCATGACCCTGTTAGCCTGCCAGATTTTTTCCACCATTGCGCACGAGGGCAGCTTTGCCCGTACCGCGGAGCAGCTGCACCTGACCCCCTCCGCCATCAGTCATGCGGTTTCTACCATGGAGGCGGAATGCGGTTTCCCACTGTTTACCCGCACCAAAAGTGGCGTTACCATGACCGCCGCCGCCGAAAACCTGCTGCCCGCCATCCAGCGGCTGCTGGCTTCCAGCGAATCCCTGGATCAGTCCATTGCCCAGATCAACGGCATGCACAAAGGCGTGCTGCGCCTGGGGGTGTTCAACTCTGCCTGCGTGACCTGGCTGCCGCAGCTGGTGCCGCAGTTTCAGCTGGATTTCCCCGGTATTGATGTGCAGATCTATCAGGGCAGCTATGCGGATATCTGCGCCTGGGTCAAAAACGGCACGGCGGAAATCGGCTTCCTTTCCAATTCCAGCGCGCTGGATTTGGATTTTGAACCGCTATATGATGACAAGCTGGTCTGCATCGCACCCGCGTCCTACCGCCCGGCCCGGCCCGGCTGTGTCAGCGCCGAGGAACTGCGCGGCCAGCCGTTCGTCAGCCAGCTGGCGGACGTGGATGCCGATATCCAGAGCTACTTCAAAACCAACGACCTGCGGGTGGACAGCCGCTGCTATATCGTGGATGACCAATCCATGATCGCTATGGTGGCCTGTGGCCGCGGCTTTGCCATTATGCCGGAGCTGATGTTCAAAACCGGAACCGACCCCCACGGCTGCCAGGTGCTGCGGCTGGAACCCGCTGCAACGCGCAGCATTGGGCTGGCCTGCCTGGCGCGGGGGGCGCTTTCCCCGGCTGCACGCCAGTTTGCAGCCCGCGCCCGCGCTTACGCCGCCAGCCTGCGGCAAAAGTGAGCGGCGGGGCGGGGAAGATGGACTTGTGCTGACTTGGCAATGTCATATCCCTCTTTTCAAAAATATAAAAAAGGTATATAATAAAGCTTCAGCAGGAAAGGAGAAGCTCAGCCTATGCCCGGTGATCTGCATACCCATTCGTCCTGTTCGGACGGTTCTACCCCCATCGAAAAGCTGCCTTGGCTGGCGGCCTGCGCGGGATTGGATTGGCTTGCCATCAGCGACCATGATACCAACCGCTCTGTGCGTTATGCTTACGCCCACCCGGAGCAAAACGGTGTGAAGCTGATCCCGGCGGTGGAGCTGACGGCCTATGATTATGGGCGGGAACACCGCGTGCACATCCTGTGCTATTACCCGGACGATTGCGAAGCTCTGGCCCGCCATACTGCAGTCATGGACAAACGCCGCTATGATGCCGTGTACCAGTCCTGCAAGGAGCTGGAGGAAATCTGCCCCCAGTTCAAGACCGAGGAAGCGTTGGAATTTGCCAAGGACAGCGGCACGCTGTACAAGGCCCATGTCATGCGTGTATTGTGGCAGTATGGGCTTTCGGATGGAATGTACAACACGGTGTACCGCAGCCTGTTCGGTCTGCGCCCGGTGCGCGGCAAGATCCTGCACACGCCGGTGTATGAAACCGTGGATACCATCCTGAACCTTATCCATGAATGCCGCGGCGTGGCGGTACTGGCCCACCCCAGCGTTTACCACAGCATGCCTTTGGCGCGGGAGCTGATTGCAGCCGGGCGGCTGGACGGCGTGGAGATCGACCACCCCCGCAACACGGAGGAGGATAAAGCCGAGCTGGAACAGCTGGCCGCGGAGTACGGACTGATCGTGACCGGCGGCACTGACTACCACGGCATGAACACCAACACCCCGCACCCGGTTGGCACCTGCACCACCGCGGACGAACAGATCGCCCGCATCCGTGCGCTGGCCGAAGCGCGCAAAAAGTAAAGGCAATACCGCACAATTCTAAGTGCCGATACGGCGAGCGAGGTGCGGTAGATGCTAAGCCAAAAGCGCAGATAATACTGGATGTCTTATCGAGCATTTTGGCAATGCAAATGCCGTGCCGCAGCCGCCGAAGCGGTGCTTAAGCCGTCAGGCGGGAATTGTGCGGTGTTGCCTAAAGCAACCAACAGCAAAAAACAAAACGGAGCAAGAAAATAAAAAGGAGCAAACGATTATGACTTACGAACGCCGCAATAAGGGCACCTGCTCGGTGATGACCAAAGTAGAACTGAACCCTGACCATACCATTGAATCTGTTGAGGTGCTGGGGGGCTGCAACGGCAACCTGAAAGGCATCTGCCAGCTGCTGAAAGGCATGAAAGCTGAGGACGCCATTGAGCGCATGAAAGGCACCCTGTGCGGCTCCAAGCCCACCAGCTGCCCGGACCAGATCGCCATTACGCTGGAAGAAGCCCTGCAGAAGCTGTAAGCCCCTGAATATTATTTGTAAGGAAGCGCCGATATGGATTGTTTTAACTACCCGCTGGATACCGAAACGCTGCTGCGCAAAAAGCGCCGCCTGCGCAAGGAACTGCTGGCCCAAAACCCGCACCCGCTGCAAAAGCGCATCGCCATCCTGGGTGGCTCCACCACCAATGAGGTGGCAGACCAGCTGGGCCTGTTTTTGTTGCAATACGGCATTCAGGCGGAGTTCTACCAGAGCGAGTATGGCCAATATTGGCAGGACGCCATGTTCGGCACGCCGGAGCTGGATGGGTTCCACCCCGATGTCATTTATATCCACACCAACTGGCGCAACATCATCAATTTCCCCACAACGGCCACCCCACAGGCGGAAATTGACGCTATGCTGAATGCCGAGTACAGCCGCTTTGAGCAGATGTGGCAGGCGCTGGAAGCCAAATTCCACTGCCCCGTCATCCAGAATAACTTTGACCGCCCCAACTACCGCCTGATGGGCAACCGCGATATCTGGGACCCGCATGGCCGCTCCAACTATCTCAGCCGCCTGAACCAGCGCTTTTACGCCTATGCCGCCGCGCATGAGGATTTTTATATCAATGATATTGACTATCTCAGCGCAGATTACGGCCTGACTGCTTGGGGGGATGCGTTCTTCTGGCACATGTATAAGTACGCCATGTGCCTGGATGCAATCCCGTCTTTGGCAAACAGCGTGGCAAACATCATCAAATCCCTGTATGGCCGCAACAAAAAAGCCCTGGTGCTGGATCTGGATAACACTCTCTGGGGCGGCATTGTGGGCGATGACGGTGTGGACGGCATTGCCATTGGCCCCGAAGTGCCGGAAGGCCAGGTGTACGCCGAGTTCCAGAGCTACTGCAAAGCCCTGCAGACCATCGGCGTGGTGCTGGCGGTGGATTCCAAAAATGACGAAGCCAACGCCCTGGCCGGCCTGAACCACCCGGACAGCGTGCTGCACCCGGATGATTTTGTCTGCATCAAGGCCAACTGGGATCCTAAAGATCAGAACCTGAAAGCCATCGCCGCAGAGCTCAGCCTTGGCGCCGACAGCTTTGTGTTTGCTGATGACAACCCGGCGGAGCGTGCCATTGTGGCCGCCCAGCTGCCCGGCGTGGCCACCCCGGTGCTGGATGGTGCCGAAAACTACATCAAGATGCTGGATCACGGCGGGTACTTTGAAACGACGATCCTTTCCGGCGACGACCTGAAAAAGACCGCGCAGTACCATGCCCGCGCCCAGGCCGCCCAGGCCCAGGCAGCTTTTGCCGATTACGGCCAGTATCTGGACAGCCTGGAAATGACGGCGACCATCCGCCCCTTTGAGGCGGTGTATATGCAGCGCATTGCTCAGCTGACCAACAAGAGCAACCAGTTCAACCTGACCACTCTGCGCTGCACTGAGGATGACATCCGTTCCATGGCAGAAAAGCCGGACTGGATCACCCTGTACGGCAAGCTGGTGGATAAATTTGCGGATAACGGCGTTGTTACCGTTGTGGCAGGGCAGGCCCAGGGCCAAACGCTCTGCCTGCGCCTGTGGCTGATGAGCTGCCGTGTGCTCAAGCGCGGCATGGAAGACGCCATGATGGACACCCTTGCCGCCAAAGCTGCCGCTGCAGGGTATACTGCGCTGGAGGGCTATTATTACCCCACCGCCAAAAACGCTATGGTGCGGGAATTTTATGCTGGGTACGGCTTTGAAAAAACGGCCGAGGATGCCGATGGCAACACCACCTGGCGCCTGGACCTTGCCGCTTACAATCCCCGCTGCCCCCATATAAAAATTGAAACCTGAGCCGCGGCGCATACCGCGCGGCAGATGGCAAACGTAAAGGAAGCTACATGCCCCATACAACCCCAAAAACCAGCCGCATTCCCGGCCCGCTGCACAAGGCGGGCCTGTTTGTGTTGTTTGCGGCCATCACGGCGGCGCTCTGCCTGCTGCTGAACTTTTTGCTGGTGGATGACCTGCACGCCTATTCCCGTGTGACGCTGGGGGAGTATTACGCCCAAGCGGATGCGGTGGATACTGTGTTTGTGGGTTCCTCCCACAGCTACCGCAGCTTTGACCCGGATACCATTGACCCCATTCTGGGCAGCCACAGCTTTAACCTTGGCACCAGCCAGCAGCAGCCGGATGGCTCCTATTGGCTTATTCGGGAAGCCGCCGCCAACAGCCCGCTGAAAACCGTCTATCTGGAAACCTTCTATACCGGCTATAATCAGCAAAAATCCAGCAATGTTCCGCTGGCCTGCTACCTGATCACCGATTACATGCGCGCGTCCTCGCCCTACCGTTACCAGTATCTGTGGGAGATGGGCGGTGCCGCGGCGTTTGCGGATCTGGTGTTCCCGGCGCGCCATGCTATTGCTGACCCCGGTGAGCTGCCGGCCCTTTGGCGCGGCAAGCTGACCGGCGGCTATAACGCGGGGAACTATGGCTGGGTCACCTACCCGGACGAGGGCGAAGCCTACCGGGACCGCGGTTTTGTCTATACCGAGGGTACCAGCATCTGGGGGTTCGGCACCCTGATGCACGTGGATGCCAGCGCGCCAATCTCACCGTTTGGCCGGGCGAACCTGACCCGCATTGCCGAGTTCTGCAAAAAGCAGAACATCCGCCTGGTGCTGGTCACCGCCCCGCTGCCCAGCGCCTATGTGCAGGATACCCAGAACTACCAGGCCTATGTGGATGCCATGCGCAGCTTTGCCGCGGCCAACGGCACCCAGTATTGGGATTTTTCGCTCTTTAAGGATACCGACCTGCTGCCCATTGGCTTTGACGATTTTTCAGATATGCACCACCTGAACGGGCAGGGGGCAGAAACGTTCAGCAAGGCGTTCGCCACGGTGGCCGCCCGCAGTGCTGCGGGCGAGGATGTAAGCGGCCTGTTCTATGATACGGTTGCCGAAAAGCTGGCCACATCACCGGACAGCACCGTGCAGCAGGGGGAGGGCAACTGATGTTTTCTGTTACATCCCTTGGCTTTTTGCCGTTTATGGCGCTGTTTGCCTGCCTGTGGTACCGCGTGCCCCAGCCTTCCCGCTGGAAGCTGGTTTTGGCAGCCAACGCAGTGTTCTGCCTTTCCATTGATATCGGCGCGTTTTTTGCGGTAGCCCTTGCCACGGCAGTAGTGTGGCAGGCCGCGCAGCATGCGCAGCCAGAGCAGCCCAGCCGCCGCGGGTGGCTGGCACTGGGGCTGGCCGCAGCCCTGCTGCCGCTGCTGGTGCTCAAATACAGCGGCATGCTGGTGCCGGGCCTGCGGGATTTGTATAAGCCCTTTGGCCTTGCGTATTACAGCTTGCAGCTGGCGGGCTACCTGCTGGATGTGTGGCATGGACGCACGGCACCCACGCCCAGCTATGCACGGCTGTGGTGCTATGCGGGCTTTTTCCTCTCGCTCACCCAGGGGCCGTTCAACCGCTATAATACCCTGATGCCCCAGCTGGAAGCCGCCCCCAAAACGTTTGAAACCCAGCGTTTGGTCAGCGGTTTGCAGCGCAGTGCGTGGGGGTATTTCAAAAAGTTTGCCATTGCGGACCGTGCGGCCATTGTGGTCAGCGCCGCCTTTGCGGACCCGGCGTCCTTTGACCGCAGTCAGCTGATTTTTGCCACGGTTATGTATTCGTTCCAGCTGTATGCCGATTTTTCCGGCTACACGGATATTGTGCTGGGCATGGGCGAGATCCTGGGCCTGCACCTGCCGGAAAACTTCCGCCAGCCGTTTTTTTCTGCCAGCGTCAAGGAGCTGTGGGCCCGGTGGCATATCAGCCTTTCGCAGTGGTTCCGGGATTATGTGTATATCCCACTGGGCGGCAACCGCAAGGGCATTGCCCGGCGGGATGCCAACCTGCTGCTGACCTTTTTGGTCAGCGGGCTGTGGCACGGCGCCAACTGGACCTTCCTTGTCTGGGGTGGGCTGCACGGCCTGTGCCAGGTAGCGGAGGACCACATGCCCGCTCCGCTGCGCAAGCGCAAATCTCTGCCGCTGCGCATCGTGGGCGTGCCGCTGACATTTGCCATCTTTGTTACAACCTTTACCATCTTCCGCACCAGCAGTTTGGGCAATGCGGCGGCATACTTTGCCGGTATCCTGCATAACCCCGGGCACGAGGTGTTTGCCCAGTACTGGCTGCTAGGCCTGACCAGCAAGCTGGAACTGCTCTTGCTGTTGTTGGGCATTGCGTTGCTGGTGCTGGTGGATGTGCTGCATGAATGCGGCCTGCACCTGCGCGCCTGGGTCAACGCCGCGCCGCGCCCGGTGCGCTGGGCTGTGTACGAATTTGCCATTTTTGCCTTTTTGCTGATGGCAAGCTTTTATTCCAATACGGGCTTTTTGTATGCCCGGTTCTGAAAAGCAACAGCCCCGGGCAGTACCCATAAAAGGTGCCGCCTGGGGCTGTTTTTGTCTGTGTGGAAAATATAAAAAGGGGACAAGGCTTTACCAAAAGCTGCTTATTCCTCGCCCTCAAATTTCATGCCCCAGGCCATGCGGATATCATACATCAGTTGGGTCAGGGCAATGCTTTGCTGCGGGGTATAAATGCTGCTGTGGTGCCTGCCAGTGGCAGCACAACGGCTTACTTCCCGAATCTGGTATTCAAAACCGTTCACATCAAAGGGAAAATCCAGTTCCTGCGGTGGCTGGCCGTCCAGTTCCAGCGTCATATGTTCGGCGTACTGGAAGTCCGGCAGGGTAATGCGGCCCTTGGTGCCCACAATGCAGGCCATGCGGGTAAGGCGCTGGCCGATGGTTTGCACCGATTCCGCCGTGCAGCCGCTGGGGTAGGCAAGCCGCAGTTTGCTGTATTCATCGGTGCCGTATTCTGTCAGGCGCAGCTCTTCTGTCTGCACGTTCTGGGGCTGCTGGCCGGTGACCATCTGCAAAAAGCCAAGGTTATAAATGCCAATATCCAGCAAAGCGCCACCGCCCAAAGCAGAGTTGAATTTGCGCTCGCGGCGGGCGCCTTCAGTGGTAAAACCGTATTGGCAGGTGATGGTTTGCAGCGTACCGATCACCCCATCCGCCAGCATCTGCTGCAATTTGGTATACAGCGGCAAAAAGCGAATCCAGAATGCTTCCATGATAAAAAGCTGCTTTTTTTCCGCCAGGGCATACAGCTCTTTGGCCTGCTCTGCATTGATGGTGAACGGCTTTTCGCACAGAACATGCTTGCCGTGCTCCAGGCAGAGCTTGCAGTTTTCGTAATGCAGGGCGTTGGGCGTAGCAATGTAGATGGCATCTACGGCGGGATCGGCGGCAAGCTCTTCATAGCTGGCGTACCAGTGCGGGATGTTGTACTGCGCCGCAAAGGCTTTGGCACTTTCGGCCCGGCGGGAGCCGACTGCGGCAAGCCGCTCGCCCTCGGCAGCCATCGCATTGATTGTTGTGGCAAATTTGTTGGCAATGGTGCCGGTAGCTAAAATTCCCCAATTCATAAAATTACCTCCCATTAACAATGGTTCTTTGTGCACATCGTACCACAAGCAGGAAATTGCGGCAAGGAAACACGCGCAAAACAGCAAGAAAAAACAGACCCGGCAGGGGAACAGCAAAATCCGTTCCATCATGCCGGGTCTGAACTTATTATGGGAACAGAACAGGAAAATGCGGCACTGCCTTACGGGCGTACCTTGAACTCCTGCTCACAGTAAACGCAGCGGTAGCGTCCGCTGGGGGTCAGGGCAAAGATGTGGTCGCAGCCGGTCTCCAGGGAGGTAATGCAGCGAGGGTTGGTGCACTTGATCACGTTCACCAGGCGCTTGGGCTGGTCCGGGCGCACCTTGCGGGTCACATGACCGTTCTCAATAAAGGTCAGGCTGATCTGCGGGTCCACATAACCCAGCACATCAAAATTCAAGCCGGAAATATCGCCCTCGATTTTAATAATATCCTTTTTGCCGCTTTTCTGGCTGCGCACGTTCTGCAGCAGGGCCACGCTGGCTTCGCTCAGCTTTTCCAGCTCCAGCAGGTGATACAGCGAAAGCCCGGTCCCGGCGGTAATGTGGTCAATGACCACGCCGTTCATGATTTCATCAATATTCAGCATTCAAAAGCAACCTCCCCGGTTTTGGGGTCTTTCAGCCCCAGCAGCGTCATAATCAAAGCCATGCGCACATACACGCCGTTCTGTGCCTGCTCAAAGTAGGCGGCGCGCGGGTCATCGTCCACATCCAGCGTAATTTCGTTCACACGCGGCAGGGGATGCAGCACCGCCATGTCCGCCGGGGCAAGGTTCAGCTTTTCAGCGGTCAGGATGTAGCTGTCACGCAGGCGGATGTAATCTTCCTCATTGAAAAAGCGCTCGCGCTGCACACGGGTCATGTACAAAATATCGAGGTCCGGCAGAGCACCTTCCAGGTTGCGGGTCTCAATGTAGGGGATGCCGCGGGGCTCCAGTACTTCATTGATAATGTAATCCGGCACGCGCAGTTCTTCGGGGCTGATCAGGACAAACTTTACGTTGTCATAGCGGGCCAGGCTCTTGATGAGGGAATGTACCGTGCGGCCAAACTTCAGGTCGCCGCAGAAACCAATGGTCAGGTTGTCCAAACGGCCCTTGCGGCGGCGGATGGTCATCATGTCCAACAGGGTCTGGGTGGGGTGGCTGTGGCCGCCGTCACCGGCATTGATCACCGGGATCTTGCTGTAAAGGGAAGCGCGCAGCGGGGCCCCCTCTTTGGGGTGGCGCATGGCGGCAATATCCGCATAGCAGCTGATAATGCGGATGGTATCCGCAACGGTTTCACCCTTGGAAGCACTGGAAACACCGGCATCCGGGAAACCCAACACCTTGCCGCCCAAACGCAGCATCGCCGATTCAAACGAAAGGCGGGTGCGGGTGGAAGGCTCATAGAACAGTGTGGCCAGGCGCTTGTGGTCAGCTACATCCTGGTATGCTTCGGGGTCATCATGGATGCGGTCCGCAAGGTCCAGCAGCTTTTGGGTTTCTTCCTTTGTAAAGTCAAGGGGATCAATCAAATGTCTCATCAACAGCCATCCTTTCCTTATGGTGTATCTGAAAACAAAGAAAATGACGGATATTTTGCAAAAACAAGCAGGATGTAAGGCAAAGAGCCGCCGGAATCCTTTGTGGATTCCAAGGCTTTTTAACGCAAAATCTCGCTGTGTTTGTAGAAATAAACGATATTTTCGACTTTTCAGATACACCGTGGTCAAACGGTGCCATGCGCGGGGCAGGCACACGTTCGGGAAATACGTTCAAACTGGCAGTGCGGCAAAGCTGGCCGCAAACCTGGCTTATTATATCATACCTGCCCGGCAAATAAAACCCATTAACCCCCAAAAATATCCGCTTTTTTTGAGGCAATTTTACAAAAGCGGTCAAAATGCGCGGCAAAGCCGGTGCAGCCTTTACCGGACCTTTACATCCTGGTGGCTCAACAGCAGCTGGACCGCAAGCAAAATCAGCGCCAGCCAGCCAACACAGGCCAAAGCGAAGCCTAGGTAGCTGTCCGCCAGCATATCACTGCTCTGGTTAGCGTTCATGCCGCGCTGCATCAGGCAATAGGGCCAGGCGTACCAGTAGCCCCGGCTGGCCAGCAGCATGCCGGAAACACCCCCGGCCAGCCCCAAAAACACCGGCAAGGCAAAGCTGCGGATCACCATGGAAAATAGCAGCTGCGCCGCCACCACGGCCAGCCCGCCCAGTACACTGCGCACCAGGTAAAAGATGGTAATGGCCGGCGGGGGCGCTGTGAACCCGGCGAACACCCGGCCGCAGAACCAGTACAATACAAACACAAATGCCTGAGTCAGCAGTACCAGCTTTGTCACCACAAGCAACTTGGCAAGGAACAGGTAAAAGGGCGGCACCGGCTCCGCCATAATCAGGTTCCAGTTGTGGCCTATGTGCTCCAGCCGCCACAGGTACGCCGCGTATACCGCCACCATGCAGGGGAAGAAAAACAGCGAGTAAAATAGTGTGTGCTGGGTCCACAGACTGTACCAGCCGTCCCGCAAAATTTCAAGGTTTTGCAGGTAGTTGAAGGTTCCGTACCCGGCGGAAATGATGGGCAGAATAAAAAACATAAACCAGATGGGCGAAGCGTGCAGTTTGCGGTTTTCTGCACGGATACAACGCAGCAGCATGGGTCACACCTCCTTGTTCCGCATGGCATACCACGCGGCAAAAAACAAAATACCGGCCAAAACCACCGTGGCAACCAGCAGCGGCCACTGGAACGGCACAATCATGTAGGTGACTACTTTGCTGGCCTGGTCCCAGTCCGCAATCCGGTAGGTGTTCAGAGGGATAAAATACCCCCACGGCACAAAATAGCCGACCCATGCCGGCATAAAGGCACTGAACAGTCCCAGCAGCGTGCCAAGAATGCCCACACACAAAGCGGGCAGGGGATTGGCCAGCAGCACTGTCAAAAGCAGCTCAGAGAAAAAAATCATGCAGTCCACGGCAAAGGTGCAGCCCCAGAGATAGGCAGCCTGGCCTGCGGCGGGGTAGGGCTGCGTGTAATGCTGCAAGTGCCCGATCAGCGGGGCGCCCGCAGCTTCCAGCGTGACGATCAAAAAGATCTCCGCCAGCCCCAGCACTGCCTTTGCGGCAAACAGGCTGCGGCGGCTTTGCAGGGTATACAGCAGTTTGGGCGTACAGCCTTTGACTTCCACATCCCAAAGCCTGCTTGCCAGAATCGCCATGGCCAACGGCATTAAAATGGTATTGATGATGGGCAGGCTGTAAAACAGGGCACTATAAGCGGATGCCAGCTCGTCAGCACCGGTCGGCGCAGCGGACTGGCACCAAAGCAGCGCCATGACCGGCACCAGCAGGCAGACAATCAGATCATGCCGGCGGCGGGCCTTTTGCAGCTCGGCGCGGATGCTTGTGTACATGTCAGCCCACCTCCTTGCCGGTTTGCGTGTTGGTCAGGCTCAGGAAAATCTCTTCCAGATTCTTGGTCTGCCGCTCCACGCCAACCACCCCGGCCCCCTCGGCGGCAAGATCCTGCACCAGCGCGGCCAGGCGGGCATCCTCCATGGTGGGCAGCAGGCAGCTGTTGTCCGCAGGCTGCGGGGTCAGGCCGTAGCGGCGCAGCACGGCGGCCCCGCGGTCCGGAGCCAGCAGGCGCAGAACAACATTGCCGCGGCTGTGGCGCTGCAATTCCGCCAGCGGGCCTTCAAACAGCAGCTGGCCGTGGTTGATGATGCCCACCTGGCTCACAATCTGCTCTATCTCGCCCAGCAAATGGCTGGAAATCAGCACCGTGGCACCGCAGGCATCTGGCATATCGTGGATCAATGCACGCATTTCCTGGATGCCAGCCGGGTCAAGACCGTTGGTGGGTTCATCCAGGATCAGCAGCCTGGGGCTGCCCAGCAGAGCCATGGCAATGCCCAGGCGCTGTTTCATGCCAAGGGAATACTGCCCTACCTTGCGCTTTCGGTCTGCCTGCAGGTGTACAATTTCCAGCACGCGGTCGATGTCTTTGTAGGGCACGCCTTTCAGGTCGGCTACAATTTCAAGGTTTTCCTGCGCAGTAAGGTGCAGGTAGCCGGATGGCGACTCAATCAAACTGCCGGTCTGGCGCAGCAGCTCCAGCCGGGTACGCTCCGTCAATGTGCGGCCCAGCAGAGCCACGCTGCCCGCCGTGGGGTGAACCAGCCCCAGCAGCATTTTCATGCTGGTAGATTTACCCGCGCCATTTGGCCCAATAAAACCATACACACACCCCTGCGGAACATGCAGGTCCAGATTGTGAACCACGGTGCGGCCACCATAGGTTTTGCACAGCCGTTTTGTTTCAATTACATATTGCATGGCTAACACTCCTTTGTTCATCTTTTGGGAACAAAGGCATGGTAACACGCCGACCTTAACCTGCCACAAAGCCCAGCTTAAGTTTAGCTTAATTCTGTCCGGCGGCTCTATCGGCAGCCCGGTGCTCGTATTATAATAAAGGCAATACCGCACAATTCCCGCCTGACGGCTTAAGCACCGCTCCGGCGGCTGCGGCACGGCATCTGCGTTGCCAAAATGCTCGATAAGACTCCAGTATTATCTGCGCTTTTGGCCTAGCAGCTGCCGCACCTCGCTCGCCGTATCGGCACTTAGAATTATGCGGTATTGCCTAAAAGCACAAAGGGGGCGCACCCATGCAAACCATTTATGATGCTAAAATTTTGATTGTGGATGACAACCAGGATCTGCTGAACCTTGTTACCACGGCGCTGCGCAGCACCGGCTACAACCAGCTGACCGCCTGCACCGGCTGCGCAGCGGCCCAAGCGGCATTTGCCGCCAACCGCCCGGACCTGATGATTTTGGACATCAACCTGCCGGATGGGGACGGCTTTACCCTGTTCCGCACGCTGCACAGCATGGCGGATATCCCGGCGCTTTTTCTTTCTGCCCGCGATGCTGACGCCGACCGGCTGTTTGGTCTGGGCCTGGGCGCGGACGACTACCTGACCAAGCCGTTTTTAACGCAGGAGCTTTTGCTGCGCATCCAGCGCATTTTGTAGCGCTGCTATCGGGGCGAACTGTGGCGGACTGCCGCAAAAACGCTCCAGCTGGGCCAGCGCACGGTGTATCTGGCCGATGCTTTGGTCCGCCTGCCGGATGGCACCGCCCAGCCCCTGACGGCCACCGAGCGCGCTCTGCTGCAAAAGCTGGCCGAAAACCGCGGCCATATCGTTACTTATGACGCGGTGTGCGAAGCCGTGTGGGGGGCAGACTATTACGGGTACGAGAACAGCCTGAATGTTCACATCCGCCACCTGCGGGAAAAGCTGGAACCCAACCCCAGCAAGCCGCAGTACCTTTTAACGGTGCGGGGCATCGGCTATAAATTGGCAGAGGAGAGCGCACAATGAAAACTTTTGCAGCCCTGATCCGCCGCTATGTGCTGGCCACAGCCGCTATTGTGCTGCTGGTGGGCGGTTTGCTGGTGGGGCAGATTTTTTATGTGGGGTTCAAGTCCAACGCGGTGGATGCAACAGGCTACCGGGTCGGCGCCTTGGCTGATGCCCTAAAACAAACCGAAACCGGCCTGCAATGGGGTCGGGAACATACCCCGGCGGAATGGATGCAGGGCTATGCCTGGGCCATGGTGCTGGACGATAATGGCAATGTCATCTGGCAGCAAGACCTGCCGCAAAAGCTGAATCACCGGTACACGGCATCGGAAGTTGCCGTGTTCTCCCACTGGTACCTGGCCGATTACCCCGTGCAGTGCTGGGCGGCGGATTACGGGCTGTTTGTTGTGGCGGAACCGGTTGGAACCTGCTGGAAGTATAACATCGACATGAAGCAAAAAATGATAATAATGCTGGCCAAAAGCATTCAGCCCACCATGGTGGAGCTCCTGCTGGTGGTGCTGGGGTGCTGCCTGTTCTTCAGCTGGCGCGGGAGCAAAAGCCTGCAAACCGTAACAGCCGGGCTGGATACCTTGGCGCAGGGCGGTACGGTCAGCCTGCCTGCCGCCGGCTTTGCGGGGGAGCTTGCCCAAAAGCTGAACGAAACCAGCGAGCAGCTGCGCCGCCGCAATGAGATCATTGCCCGGCGGGATACCGCCCGAACCGAGTGGATCGCCGGGGTCAGCCATGATATCCGCACTCCGCTGGCACTGATCCTGGGCTGGGCGGAACAGCTGCAGCGGGATGCCACCCTGCCCGCAGCAGCCAGACAGAAAGCGGGCGGCATCTGCACCCAGTGCGAAAAAATCCGCAGCCTGATTGAGGACCTGAACCTGACCAGCAAGCTGCAATACGGCGCCCAGCCCCTGCGCCGCCAGTCCACCCAGGCGGGGCCGTTTTTGCGCCGGGTAGTGGCGGCTTTTTGTGAGAACCCCCTGGCCGCCCGCTGCACACTGGATTGCAGCATTACCCCGGCAGTAGAAACCGCCATCCTGCACGCTGATGCCGCTCTGCTGACCCGTGCGCTGGAAAATGTGCTGCAAAACGCCGTGCGCCATAATGCGGGGCCGATCACGCTGGCTTTCCACGCGGATGCCGACGAAACAACGCTGCACCTGACCATACAGGATGACGGCACCGGCTACCCGCAAAGCGTGCTGGCCGTGCTGAACGGCGAACCGGAAGGGGAGAACGCCCCGCATATTCTGGGCCTGCATGTGGTGGAGCAAATCATAAACGCCCACGGCGGCAGCGTGCAGTTTGTCAACCGGGACCCTCACGGTGCAAAAGTGATGATGCAGCTGCCACTGGCCAAAGACGAAAACGAAAAATAATACCCAAAAAACAAATCCCCCGCCGGGCAAAGCACTTTGAAGCACCGCCCGGCGGGGGATTGTTATGCTATGTTAAGGCAATACCGCATAATTCTAAGTGCCGATACGGCGAGCGAGGTGCGGCAGCTGCTAAGCCAAAAGCGCAGATAATACTGGATGTCTTATCGAGCATTTTGGCAACGCAGATGCCGTGCCGCAGCCGCCGGAGCGGTGCTTAAGCCGTCCGGCGGGAATTGTGCGGTGTTACCTTGAATTGTCTGGCGTAAAGCCTGGCTGCCATTACTTCATCAAGTCGCAGACCAGCTGTGCGTAGGCAACGGGGTCTTCCAGCGGCAGGCCCTCAATCAGCAGAGCCTGGTCGTACAGCAGCTCGGCGTACTTATTGATCTTGTCGGTGTCACCGGCCTCATGAGCGGCTTTCAGCGCACCAAACACGGCGTGGTTGGGGTTCAGCTCCAGCACCTTGGTGCTCTCCATGCCCTCGCCGCCGGCAGGCATCTTGCGCAGGATCTTTTCCATCTCCATGGAAATACCGCCCTCGCTGGAAAGCGATACCGGGTGATCCTGCAAAGTCGGGTTGACCTTCACATCTTTGATCTTGCCGTTCAGGGCCTTCTTGATCTCCTCAAACAGGTCCTTGTTTTCGGTTGCGGTCTCCTCGGCAGCCTTCTTTTCTTCCTCGGTTTCCAGGCCCAGATCGCCGGAGTTGATGTTTTTGAATTCCTTTTCCTTGTAGTCGTGCATGATCTGCAGGCAGAATTCATCCACATCCTCGCTGCACAGCAGCAGGTCATAGCCCTTGCTCAGCACCAGCTGTGCGTTGGGCAGTTTGCCCAGGCGGGCTGCCTCGTCACCAGCGGCAAAGTAAATGGCCTTCTGGCCTTCCGGCATCTTCTCAATGTATTCATCCAGCGTGATGAGCTTCTGCTCCTTGGCAGAGTAGAACATCAGCAGGTCGGAAAGCAGGTCTTTGTGCATGCCGTAATCGCCGTAAACGCCAAACTTGATCTGGCGGCCAAATGCTTTCCAGAAGGTTTCGTACTTTTCGCGGTCGTTCACCAGCATGGCGTGCAGTTCGTTCTTGATCTTCTTTTCCAGGCTGTTGCGGATCAGCTTTACCTGGCCGTCTTTCTGCAGCGTTTCACGGCTGATGTTCAGGCTCAGGTCCTCGCTGTCCACAACGCCCTTGATAAAGCTGAAGTAATCCGGCAGCAGGTCAGCGCATTTTTCCATGATCATAACGCCGGAAGCGTACAGGGCTAGGCCCTTCTCGTACTCCTTGGTGTAGTAATCATACGGCGTCTGGCCGGGCACAAACAGCAGGGCGGTGTAGGTTGCGGTGCCCTCGGTGCGGCTGGTAATCACGCGCAGCGGGTCGGAATAATCCATGAATTTGCTCTTGTAGAACTCGTTGTATTCTTCCGGCTTTACATCTTTCTTGTCGCGCTTCCAGATGGGCACCATGCTGTTCAGGGTTTCCAGCTCGGTGTAGGTTTCGTACTCCGGCTTATAGTCGTCACCGGCGTCCTCCGGCTTCGGCTTCTGGCGGCTCTTCTCGCGGTACATGGTAATGGGGTAGCGGATGTAATCGCTGTACTTCTTGACCAGGCCGGAGATGGTGTACTCGTCCAGATATTCGCTGTATTTGTCGGTTTCGGTGTCCTCTTTCAGCACCAGGGTGATCTCGGTGCCAACTTCCGGCTTTTCGGCTTCGGTCAGGGTGTAGCCCTCCACGCCGGAGGACGACCACTGCCAGGCTTCCTCGCTGCCCTCCGCGCGGGAAACAACGGTCACCTTGCTGGCAACCATGAAAGCGGAGTAGAAGCCAACGCCGAACTGACCGATGATGTCAATATTCTCGTTCTGATTGCTTGCCTTAAAGTCCTGGCTGCCGGAGCGGGCAATGGTGCCAAGGTTCTTTTCCAGCTCATCCTTAGTCATGCCAATGCCGTTATCGCTGATGGTCAGGGTGCGGTTCTCTTTATCGGCTGCAATATGAATGTGCAGGTCTTCTTTTTTTACGTTGATGGAGGTGTCCGTCAGGCTCTTGAAATACAGCTTGTCGCAGGCATCCGATGCGTTGGAGATCAGCTCGCGCAGGAAGATCTCGCGGTTGGTATAAATAGAATTGATCATCAGGTCAAGCAGCTTTTTGCTCTCGGCCTTAAACTGATGCATTGCCATAGTTACAATGACCTCACTTTTATATATTTTATGGTTTAGCACTCGCGTGCTTTAAGTGCTAAGCATATATTAGCACTCTTACCCGCAAAGTGCAAGTCCTGATTGCCCTTTTTACAAAAAGTTAAAAAACTGTATGTAAAATACAGAAAAAGGCTTTTCAAAGCACATTTTTTGCGCTATCCTAATAACTGTATCTTCATATTTATCATTAGGAGCCTGATGTTATGAAATTTGTAGAACATAAACTTGCCACCGGTGCCATGCTGACCGGCTACCTGCGTGACGAAACCACCGAAATGCCCAGCTACAACACCCGCCCGGCAGTGCTGATCCTGCCCGGCGGCGGCTACCGCTACTGCTCCCCGCGCGAAGCGGACCCTGTTGCCGTCCAGTTTTTGCAGGCCGGCTACCATGTGTTCACCCTGATTTATTCCACCGACCATGCCCCGCTGCTGTGGCAGCCGCTGACCGAAGCCGCGTCCGCTATCCTGTACCTGCGCCGGAATGCGGCGGATCTGCGCATTGCGGCGGATAAGATCACCATCGTCGGCTTTTCTGCCGGTGCCCACCTGGCGGCTTCCACCGCCCTGCTGTGGGATGCAGCTCCCGTGCAGCAGGCCCTTGGTATTACCGGAACCGAAGCCCGCCCCAATGCGGTGGTGCTGGGGTACCCCGTTATCTCCAGCGGCAAGTTTGCCCACCGCGGCTCTTTTGAGAACCTGTGCGGCGCGGATGAAGCCCTGCTGCAGACCATGAGCCTGGAAAACCAGGTGCGCCCCGATGTGCCGCCTTTCTTCATCTGGCACACCGTGGAAGATCAGGCTGTACCCGTGGAAAACAGCCTGCTGCTGGCAGGCGCCCTGAAAGAGAACAACGTGCCGTTTGAGCTGCACCTGTTCACCCATGGCGGCCATGGCTCCAGCACCTGTACCAACGAGGTCAACACCCCTAACAAGCATAACAACGCCTGGCTGCCCCTGTGCATGGGCTGGCTGGGGGAGACCCTGGATTTTACCCTGTGATTTGAGCAGCCCCATGAAGAAGCTGTTTTTGTAACCCTATTATTAAGGAGGTTATACCATGAAGATCATGTTTTATGCCCTCCGTCCTTTCGACGAGCAAGCCTATTGTGAGCCATACAGCAAACAGTACGGCATTGATTATGCCTATACCGCAGAGGTCCCCACGCCGGATAACCTGGAACTTGCCAAAGGCTGCGATGCCGTCAGCACCAACCCCTGCCTGATTGCACCGGAATATCTGGAAGCCTGGGCCGCGATGGGGGTCAAATTCCTGCCCTGCCGCAGCATTGGCTATGACCATATCCCGCAGCAGAAAGCCAAGGAGCTTGGCATGCGCATCTCCCATTCCTGGTATCCGCCGGCAGGTGTGGCCGATTATGCCATTATGCTGATGCTGATGTGCAACCGCAAAGTGGGCCAGATTCTGCGCCGTGCCGATGCCCAGGATTATTCCTTAAGCGGCAAGATGGGCCGCGATATCACCCGTATGACGGTGGGTGTGATCGGCACCGGCAACATTGGCCGCACTGTGCTGCGCCACTTAAGCGGCTTTGGCTGCAAGCTGTTGGCTTACGACCTGTACCCCAACGATGAAGCACGCCAGTATGCGGAGTATGTGGACCTGGATACCCTGTACAAGAGCTGTGATATCATCACCCTGCACACCAACGCCACCGCCGCCAACCGCCATATGATCGATGCCAACGCTATTGCCAAGATGAAAAACGGCGTTGTGCTGATCAACACCGCCCGCGGCACCCTGATTGATCCGGAAGCGCTGATAAACGGGCTGGAAAGCGGCAAGATCGGCGCAGCCGGCCTGGACGTTGTGGAAAATGAGAACGGCCTGTTCTACTTTAACCATATGGGCGATGCGCTGCAGAACCGCGAACTTGCCATGCTGCGCAGCTTCCCGAATGTGATCTTTACCCCGCATACCGCGTTTTATACCGATGTGAACGTGGCCAGCATGGTGGAAAGCGCCTTTAAGGCTGTGCGCGCCATGGCGGATGGCGAACAGACCCCACTGGAGGTGCGCCTGTGACAGAACCGGGCCGTGCCGAATCTGCCGCTGCGCTGGCCCAGTGCCCGCGGCTGGCGGCAGGGGAGCCATTTGACTTTGTCTGTGCAGGCTGCGGGGACTGCTGCCGTAACCGGCGGGACCTGGTGCTTTCCGGTTATGACCTGTACCGCATTGCCCGCCGCCTGAGCCTGCCCCCGCGCTTGACGGCGGATGCTTTTTGCAAGCAGGAGTTTGCCCCGCAGACCCTTTTGCCTGCCGTGGTGCTGCGCCCCAATGCCCGCACAGGCAACTGCCCCTTTTTTGAGGCCGATGCCTGCACCATCCACGCCGCCCGCCCGCTGGCCTGCGCTCTTTACCCGCTGGGCCAGGCCATTGACCCGGCAACAGCCGCCATGGAATATTACGTGCAGCTGCCATTGTGCGGTGCCCGCGTATCCGCGCAGGAACAGCGCACCCTGCAAAATTACCTGGACGATGCCGCCATCACCGCCCGCGCCGGGATTGACGCCCGGTGGGCTGTGGTGTGTACCCAGCTTTCGGATAAGCTGCAGCAGGCAGGCGGACGCGAAAACCCGCGCTATCTGCCCGCCGCCCGCCGCATTGCACGCGCCCTGTATTTTGATTATTCCATCCAGGATGATTTTTACCCCCAGTTCAACGCCAACACCCAGGCGCTTTGGCCGCTGCTGGATAAAATGCTGTGAGATCAACCATCAGCGGTTCGGTAAGCGAGACATTGATGGTTGCAAGAACAGGAAATAAAATGTATTATGAAGAGTAGGGAAAGCTATGGAACCCAAACTGTTATGTGGCCTGCTGCTGACGTTGGTTGGCCTTGTGTTTTCTTCGTTCTGCTTTATCTATGCCGTTATGAACCCCTGGAACTATAATGGCATTAACGGCCTGCTGGGCAGCTTTTTGGGTACCCAAACGCTGGTGCCGTTCATCATCTCCACAGCGGCCATGTGCGCGGGGCTCATCCTCTGCTTCTATGTGGCGTTCCACAAGGACAATAAGGATAAATAACCTGAAGCCATAATAAAATCATAAAGCAGCAGCCCCCGCACCGATGATTTTGTGCGCACATCGGTACGGGGGCTGCTGTCTATTATAAAACGGATGTTAAGGCAATACCGCATAATTCTAAGTGCCGATACGGCGAGCGAGGTGCGGCAGATGCTAAGCCAAAAGCGCAGATAATAC
>NZ_PSQF01000130.1:0-5882 GCF_003324125.1 Subdoligranulum sp. APC924/74
GCTGGACAACGGCTGGAAGCTGCGCTGGGCGGCGTTCACGGCGACCGCGGACGGCTATGCAGACGGTCTGTTTGTGAGTACCGCGGACGATAACGCCACCGTTACCAACGATCTGACCATTATGCACCCCATGGTGCAGATGGGCAACGCCCCCACTGCGTGGACGGCCAGCACCGGCGACTATCTGACCGCCAACGAAACCAAAACCGAGATCAAGCAGACGGTGAGCGAAATTAAGCTGACGGCCAGCACAAGCGGAACCAGCAGCACCATCAAGCTGACGGCAGGCGGAGCAGAGATCACCAGCGCACAGATCAACCTATCCGGCGTTGTGACATTTTCGGATTTGAGTACCTGGAACCAGGATAAGACAATCATCAACGGCGGCAACATTACCACCGGGCAGATTCACAATCTCAAATACTCCACCGTGTATGACCTGGACAACGCGTGGATACGTATGGGCACCGAGGCCGGTGAGCGCGTGTTTCTGGACAACCGGCACATCGCATGGTACGCCACCATCAACACCGGCAGCATCGGCCTGACCGGCGTGCTGTACTCTGAGGCTGGCAGCTCCTACATTGGGGCGTGCAGCAAGTACGCCAAGTACGGCTGGGTCAACGGACTCGACCCCACATCTTACGTTGGGATGCAGATCACCTACAACCGCAGCGATGACAGCGATGCCGATTTTAACACGACGCGCGTTGGCGTGAGCGGCAAGCTCAACGTGCACAACCTAGACGTTTGGGGCAGCAAATCCCGCGTGGTGCCTACCAGCTTTGGTGCACTGAAAATGGCTGCATTTGAGACGCCGGTGCCCACCTTTGCGGACTGGGGTAAGGGCCGGTGCAGCCCAGACGGCTGGTGCCTGATTGCCCTTGACCCACGCTATGCGGAGACCATCGCCCAATATGGGCAGCCCGCCTGGCTGCTGACGGATTGCGATGGAACCGGCCATCTGTGGGCCGAAAACTGCGGCCAGTACGCCATTGTACACGGCGCACCGAGACAGCAATTTGCGTGGCTCTGCATGGCCGCCCAGCGCGGCTATGAGGGCGGCTATGCCGACCGCAGTGACAGCAGCTATCCCGCTGGTACCCCGGCGGGCATTGAGCTGGCCGCCAGCGCTGCTGCCCGCGCCCAGGATGAAAGCACCACCGCCGCAGATGACCTGTTGGCTATGGAGACAGGCGCAGACGAGACCGCAGACATTCTTTTGGAGGAATCGGAGAGATTAACATGAAGAAATTATCTGGCGTGGCGGTCGTTACGACCGCCGAAGGCGAACGCGTGAGCTACACATACATGGAACTGGACGACAACGGCAACATCACCAGCCAGAACAACAGGGCCTCCTTCGTGGCTCTGGATGAGGATCTTCTGGCCGCTATCAAAACCTTGAAAGACGCTGTAAATGCGCGGCTGTGACACATAAGGGGGTGCAGACCATGACCGATACCAAACGCATTAAAGATTGCAAACGCAGGATTATTGCTGCCCTGAATGATGCCCAGATTCCCTATGCGGTATCTGAGCTGATTTTAGAGAACGTACTGTCTGCTGTACGTGAAAATATGGCTGCAGAGGAAATGGCAGCGGAGAACCAGCCGAACCAGGAGAAAAACGAATGAAACAGGGAACGCAATTCGTGCTGCCCGTGGAAATCGGGATGGATCTGGATGATGTGAGCCGGATCGAATTTGTGTTCAAGCAGAAGAGCTGCAAAGGCTTCCCGGCCATTAAATCCAACGTCTGGCCGGATGACTGCACCCGGCAGGAAGGACAGAACATCATCCTTATCCCCTGGACGCGGGAAGAAACGTACAAATTCCTGGGCGGCGAAGCATTGTACATGGACACCCGCATCACGTTGCGGGACAGCACTGACCAGCCGCAGACGGAGATTTTGACGCTCAAAATGAGCCCGACCTTATTCCAGGAGGTTGATGGTGCATGATCCAGGTGCGAGTGGCCCAACAGAGCGCCGTATCAGTGCGCATTGCCGGGGCGGCATCCGTGCGGGTGGACGTGACCGGCACCACAGTGGTGGGTGCGCCGGAGTACAGCGGGCCGTATGACATCACGCCGTTGTTCTCGGCGCAGGTTTTGCCCACCGCAAAGCGACTAATGCAGCAGGACCTAACAATCAAGAAGATACCTCAGTACGAGGTAGCCAACGATTCCAGTGGCTACACACTGATTATAGGAGAGGAGTACTACAATGCCCAATAAATATGTGAACAAGGTGGTTATCGGCAAGGAAACGAAGCTTGACCTTACCGCAGATACCGTAACCCCGGACAAGCTGGCCAAAGGTATCACGGCGCACGACAAGTCCGGCGCCCCTATTACCGGTACCAGCACGAAAGACGCGGATACCAGCGATGCCACCGCAGCTGTGGCGGAGGTTTTGAACGGGAAAACATTCTACGCGCGTGGCGCTAAAATGACCGGCACGATGCCCAACAACGGCGAAGTCAACGGTGAAATCAGCACCGTTTCTGGTAAATACACCATCCCCATGGGCTTTCACGATGGCGCGGGCGGAGTGACTATCGCAGCGACCGAACAGGCCAAGCTGGTGCCCGCAAATATCCGCGAGGGCGTTACGGTCCTGGGCGTGAAAGGCTCTATGAGCGGCAGCGAAGGTATGAAGCCGCAGGCCAAGAGCGTTACGCCGACCTTTGAGCAGCAGGTTGTGCTGCCCGACAAAGCGTATAACTGCCTGTCTCAAGTTACTGTGCAGGCGATCCCGGCCACATACGTTGATAATGCGGCTGGCGGCCAGACGTTGACGATCGGAGGCTGAGCATGGCCGTAAACAAGGTTGTTATCAATGATGCCGTTGTCCTCGACCTGACCGGCGATACGGTGCGGGCTGCCGACCTGCCGAAAGGGGTAATTGCCCACAGTGCCACAGGGGCCAAAGTCACCGGAACCACAAACTATGCCGGTTCCAGCAACGCAGGCGGCTCCGCAACGAGCGCCGAAAAACTAAATAACAGCCTGACTATCAAACTGAACGGAACCAGTCAGGGCGCATGGGACGGCAGCAGCGCAAAAACCATTGACATAACGGCAGCCAGCGTTGGCGCGACAAACGTTACGCTCAGAAGGTGGTGACAGTTGCATGGGTGTGTATTTAGGCAGCAATGCCGTTGATATGCAGGGCGGCTTTGTGAGTGGTGGCTCCAGCGGCGTAAAATTGCAGAGCAAAACAGTTACCCCAAGTGAGAATACCCAAACCGTAAATCCTGACAGCAGTTACGACGCTTTAAGTTCCGTCACGGTGGAAGCCATATCGAACACGTATATCGGTAGCAGCGTAACCAAAAAAAGCGCCGCCACTTATACGCCGGGAACTAGCAATCAAAGCATTGCATCCGGCCAGTATTTAAGTGGTGCCCAAACAATTAAAGGCGATAGCAATTTAATTGCGAGTAATATTAAAAAGGGTGTAACGATTTTTAATGTAACCGGCAGCTACAACGAGGCAACTGGCGGCCCAACACTACAGAGCAAAGCGGTCAGTCCCAGTGAAAGCACCCAGACGGTAAGCCCGGACAACGGATATGACGGACTGAGCAAAGTGACCGTGAATGCCATATCGAGTACTTATGTTGGCAGTGATGTAACCAAAAAAAGCGCAGCAACTTACACCCCGAAGACAACCGATCAGAGCATTGCATCTGGGCAATACCTGAGCGGGACACAGACAATCAAGGGCGATGCAAACCTGGTGGCCGGGAACATTAAGAGCGGTGTGAACATTTTTGGTGTGACAGGAACTTATGCCGGCGGCGGGAGTTCCGGCGGCAATGGCAATAACAATGTGGAGGCTTATGCCATTACGGACACCAACCCCAGCGTGAGTTTTAAGACCGCCAGCGGAACCATTAAGATTTGGGGCTATGGCACCATAACCAGTTCCGGCGGCTGGGGCGGGCAGACTACGAGCCTGGTCGCGTTTGAGGGCGACAAGTACCACAAGAGCGCCATATACGGCGGCCCAAGCAGCACTAATCTGAGCCTAAGCATCAGCAACGGAAAACTGACTGGGCTGCCGAGTGGACTATCCGCAATCAGCGCGATTGTAACGAGAGGTATATGATTATGGCCACTGACACAAAGCTGGACAGCCTGGTGATCAACTACCTGACGCAAGCCCAGTATGATAATGCTAAGAGTGAAGGAACGCTGAACAGCAACCAGATCTATATGACACCGGCCTCCTCCGGTACCCATACGCTGCCTGCCGCTACCAGTTCAACCCTGGGTGGCGTAAAGATTGGCAGCAATATTACAGTGAACAGCGGCACGATCAGCATTAGTAAGACTAACGTGACAAATGCACTGGGTTATACGCCACCGACTACTGATACCAAGTACACACTGCCAACCGCAAGTGCTTGGACTTTGGGTGGTGTAAAAATCGGGAGTAACATTACGGAGAATTCCGGCACGATTAGTTTGACAAAGGCGAACGTGACAAGTGCTTTGGGATACACACCGCCGACAACAGATACTAAGTACACACTGCCGACAGGTAATGCTTCGACTTTGGGCGGTGTGAAATTGAGTGATTCGACCAGTTCAACAAGTTCGACCAATGGTGGTGTTGCGGCAACGCCGGCGGCGGTGAAGGCGGCCATCGCGGAAGCAAAACTTGCAGCCTGGCCGATTGGCAGTATTTACATGACCGTAAGCAATACAAGCCCAGAGTCTTTATTTGGCGGTACCTGGGAAAGAATTTCTGAACGCTTTTTGCTTGGTGCTTCTGGTAGTTTTCCCGCAGGTGCTACTGGGGGTGAATCCGCCCATACGCTTACACAAAGCGAGCTACCGAATTATTCGTTGTCTGTAACCAACGGAAGCAACGTAATACGCTCCAAAACCGGAAGCTCTGCGGATGCGTATGTTCAAACGCAATCAGGAGGCTGGGGTATTCCGAACTGGGAATCCAAAACCGTAACAGTCGCCTCCGGCGGTTCCGGGAAAGCTCACAACAACATGCCGCCCTATCTGGCGGTTTATATGTGGAAGAGGACAAAATAAGGACAACAAATCATGAGACTTTCAAACGAAGACGTTCTGCTTCACTGGCCCCTGGCCCAGCACATCATCACCGCGGGCTGGCTCTACAATGATGGCAGCCTGCACCGGGCGCTGGATTTCCGCGCGGCGGTAGGCACGCCGGTATACGCCGCAGAGGGTGGCACGGTGGAGACGGCCTACCGCTGGAACGGCAAGCGCACCCAGGGGGACATCAACAGCTATGGCAACATGGTCAAGCTGCGCCACACGACCTACAAGTACGGAACCCTCGAAACCCTGTATGCCCATCTGAGCAAACTCTGCGTGACCCAGGGCCAACAGGTGCAGGAGGGGCAGCTGATCGGCTACAGCGGCGATACCGGCAACTGCTATGGAGCACACCTGCATTTTGAAGTGCGCTGGAAAGGCCAGCGTACCAACCCGCTGAACTGGCTGGATGCTGATTTCAGCATGGCCAGCAGTGCGGTAAAATTGGGCAGCTATAGCAGCGTAAAAAACAACACAAAGGAAGTGAAGCGTATGTATTACGCAATCGACGTAAGCAAGCACCAGGGCAGATTTGACTGGCAGGCAGCCTACAGCAAGGGCATCCGCCATGCTATGCTGCGCGCCGGGTATGGCCGTTACAGCAGCCAGAAAGACCCCCAGTTTGAGCGCAACGCAGCGGAGTGTGCCCGTCTGGGCATCCAGTATGGCGTGTACTGGTACAGCTACGCCAGCACCCCGGCGGAAGCCCGGCAAGAAGCCCGCTGCTGCCTGGCCGCGATCAAGGGCAAGCACCTGTGCCTGCCGGTGGCGTATGACATTGAGTATGAGCCGTG
>NZ_PSQF01000131.1:0-5848 GCF_003324125.1 Subdoligranulum sp. APC924/74
GTATTATCTGCGCTTTTGGCTTAGCATCTGCCGCACCTCGCTCGCCGTATCGGCACTTAGAATTATGCGGTATTGCCCTAAATTTTCGACTTTTTAGGTACACCATAGGCGAAGCTACAAGGCCCCGGCTCATGTGTATTTTGGAGCCATGCGGCGCAGCCATTAAAAACGCGGCCTCCCTGCCCGCGAAGGAAGGAACGATTTTTCAAGTGCGAAACTACGTCATCAAGCGTATCCTGCTTTCTTTTGTGATCCTGTTTTGCGTTACCTTCATCATCTATGTGATGATGCGCAGCCTGCCCAGCTCTTTTGCCGAGAACATGGCCATGCAGCTGTCCCAGGCACCGGGCGCAAAACCGTATCAGGAATGGCTGGATCAGCTCAACGCAGCCTATGGTCTGGATAAGGGCATCCTGCCCGGTTTCATGACCTGGCTGTCCAGCGCAGTGCACGGTCAGTTCGGTGACAGCTGGAAGTGGAATGTCCCTGTTGTTCAAAAATTCCAGGAAGTTATTGGTCTGTCTGTTGTCATGGGCGGCATCTCCTTTGTGTTGTCCATGATCATCGCTGTGCCCCTGGGCATCCTGGCTGCTACCAAACAGTATTCCCGTACCGATTACGTCATCACCGCCGTGGCTCTGGTGGGCATCTCTCTGCCCAGCTTCTTCTTTGCCACGCTGCTCAAGCTGCTGTTCTCTGTCAAGCTTGGCTGGTTTGACCTGTACGGCCTGGTCGGGCGTGATTATGCCCAGCTCAGCTCGTGGGGCCAGTTCTGTGACCGCGCCAACCATCTGGTGCTGCCCATCGTCACGCTGGTCATTGTTTCCATCGGCTCTACCATGCGTTACACCCGCACCAACATGCTGGAAGTGCTGAACGCCGACTATATCCGTACCGCCCGCGCCAAGGGCCTTTCGGAGCATGTGGTCATCTATAAGCACGCATTCCGCAACACCCTGATTCCGCTGGTTACCATCATCGGCGGTTCCCTGCCCGGCCTGTTCAGCGGTGCCTTGATCACGGAGACCCTGTTCTCCATCCCCGGCATCGGCTACATCTCTTACCAGTCCATGGTTGCGGGCGATATCCCGTTCACCATGTTCTACCTGTCCTTTATGGCGGTGCTTACCCTGGTCAGCAACCTGCTGACTGATATCATGTACGCAGTGGTTGACCCGCGCGTGCGCATTTCTTAAAGAAAGGAGACTGCACCCATGAGTGAGAATACCCAGAACAACACCCCCAAAAAGGAGCAGTACTCCCTGAACGACGACCGTCGCGTTAAGGTGCTTTCGCCCGGCGCGCTGGTTGCCAAGCGGTTCTTCCGCAACCGTCTGGCCGTTGTGGGCCTGACGATGCTGCTTGCCATGTTCGTCTTTTCCTTTATTGGCGGCGTGGTCAGCCCTTACGGCCAGGACCAGCAGTTCTACACCTACACCCAGATGTCCAAAGAGTATGTGGGTGTGACCCGCAACGATAAACTGCGCTTTGTTGTTGCCGATGGCCAGGAGTTCGGCTCTATTGCCCAGAGCAAGGGCAACGAGGCCATCAAGAAGGGTGAAGAAACCTTTACCTATAAAGATAACAATTACGAAGTGGAAAACCTGAGCGAGGACCTGTACGTCTTCCGTCAGGGCCGCACTGTGCTGGCTTATGCCTCTAAGGATATGGTCACCGCAGCGGACGGCGTGGCCGAGCTGAGCTTTGATGCCAAGCTGGCCGCCCTGACTGCCCAGGCAGCAGGGGAGACCACCTTTACTGCCGATGGCCAGGATTATGAACTGGACGCTGACGGCAATATTATCCAGAGCGGCAGCGAAGTTGCCTATATCGGCCGCTTTGTTGTTTCCGCTGCCGATGCCAGCGTGGTCATCAGCCGTGACTTCCGCGACCGCCTGGAAGAAGCCATTGACGATAATATTACCGAGTTCAACTACACCGATGCCGACGGCAACGAAGCCGAGTATGACATCGTGTACGATGCCAGCACCGGCGTTTGGAGCGTGAAGCAGATGACGGAAACCTATGTGTTTGACCGTTACGCAAGCCCCAACAAGGAGCACTGGCTGGGCACTGATACCAACGGTATGGACATGCTGACCCGCCTGATGTACGGCGGCCGTGTTTCCCTGATCATCGGCTTCATCGTTGTTGCGATCGAAGGCTCCATCGGTATTGTTATGGGCGGTATCTCCGGCTACTTCGGCGGCTGGGTGGATAACCTCATCATGCGTATCGTGGACGTGTTCTACTGCCTGCCCTCCATGCCCATCATCATCATTCTGGGCGCTGCCATGGACGCCATGCGCATTGATTCCTGGACCCGTATGATGTACCTGATGCTGATCCTCGGCTTCCTGGGCTGGCCCGGCATTGCCCGCCTGGTCCGCGGCCAGATTTTGTCCCTGCGCGAGCAGGAGTTCATGACGGCAGCTGAAGCCTGCGGCATCAGCGCATGGCACCGCATCTTCCGCCACCTGATCCCCAACGTTATCCCGCAGCTGATTGTTACCTGCACCATGAGCCTTGGCTCCACCATCCTGACGGAAGCCACCCTGTCTTTCCTGGGTCTGGGCGTTAAGTACCCGTTTGCATCCTGGGGCAACATCATCAACGATGTCAACAACGCTTATGTTATGACCAACTATCTGTTCATCTGGGTCCCGGCCGGCATCTGCCTGCTGATCACGGTTCTGGGCTTCAACTTTGTGGGCGATGGCCTGCGCGATGCCTTTGACCCCAAGATGAAACGCTGATGAAAGGAGACACACACGATGGCTAAACAACAGGACGGTTACCTTTCCGCCAAGGAGTCGCGGCGTATCTCCAAAGAAAACCGCCGCATTACGGACCAGTACGAAAAACAGCGCAAGCGCAAGAATGTGCCGGAATCTGAGTACCTGACCCAGATGAAGAACCCGGAAAACGCTGTTGAGTTTGATAACCTGCACACCTATTTCTTTACCGATACTGGCGTGGTAAAAAGCGTGGACGGTGTTTCGTTTGAAGTTCCCGTGGGCAAAACTGTGGGCGTTGTGGGCGAATCCGGCTGCGGCAAATCCGTTACCAGCCTTTCGCTGATGCAGCTGCTGCAGCGCCCCCAGGGCCAGATCGTTCAGGGCGAGATCCGCCTGAACCTGGGTAATGGCAAAGCCTATGATGTTGCCAAAACTCCCGGCACGGTCATGCAGCACCTGCGCGGCAACTATATTTCGATGATCTTCCAGGAGCCGATGACCAGCCTGAACCCGGTGTTCCGCATCGGTGCTCAGATCGATGAAGTCATTGCTCTGCATGACGGCGAAGGCAAGAGCAAAGAGGACATCAAAAAGCGCACCGTTGAAATGCTGGAGATGGTTGGCATCGCCAACAGCCAGGGTGTATATGAGATGTACCCGCATGAGTTGTCCGGCGGTATGCGCCAGCGTGTCATGATCGCCATGGCATTGGCCTGCAACCCCAAGGTTATCATCGCCGACGAACCCACCACCGCACTGGACGTGACGATTCAGGCCCAGATCCTGGACCTGCTGCGCAGCCTGAAGGACCGCATTAACTCCTCCATCATGCTGATCACCCATGACCTGGGTGTGATTGCCGAGATGGCAGATTACGTTGTTGTCATGTACGCAGGCCGCGTGGTGGAAAAGGGCACCGCTCAGGAGATTTTCGCAAACCCGGCTCACCCCTATACCATCGGCCTGATGGCTTCCAAACCGATCGTGGGCAAAAAGGTGGACCGACTGTACTCCATCCCCGGCAAGGTGCCCAACCCGGTCAATATGCCCAACTACTGTTACTTTAAGGATCGCTGCGAGATGGCTCTGCCCTGCTGCGATGGTGAATACCCCTGCGAGATCAGCCTGTCCCCCACGCACAAGGTCAGCTGCTACCGCTACTATGAAAATAATCGAAAGGCGGGTGAGTGACGATGGCACAGGCAGAAAACGCAAAAAAGCTGGACTATACCCCCGTCACCTATGATGATCAGTATATTCTGATGGTCAACCAGCTTAAAAAATACTTCCCCATCAAGGGCGGCCTGATGTCCCAGACCGTGGGTCATGTCAAGGCTGTCGATGGCGTTACCTTCAACCTCAAGCGCGGCCATACCATGGGTCTGGTCGGCGAATCCGGCTGCGGCAAATCCACCACCGGCCGTACAATCCTGCGCCTTGCCGGCGAAAAAACCGGCGGTCAGGTACTGTTCAACGGCAAAGAAGTGTACGATATGACCGGCAGGGAGCTGCGTAACCTGCGTACCAAGATGCAGATCATCTTCCAGGACCCGTTCTCCAGCCTGTCCCCGCGTCTGCCGGTTGGTGAGATCATCGGTGAGGCTGTGCGCGAGCATAACCTGGTGCCCAAGGCAGAGTTCAATGATTATATTGACCAGGTCATGGATAACTGCGGCCTGCAGCCCTACCACAAAACCCGCTATCCGCACGAATTTTCCGGCGGCCAGCGCCAGCGCATCTGCATTGCCCGCGCCCTGGCCCTGAACCCGGAGTTTGTTGTGTGCGACGAACCGGTCTCTGCACTGGACGTTTCCATTCAGGCCCAGATCATCAATCTGCTGAAAGAATTGCAGGATAAATATAACCTGACCTACCTGTTCATCTCCCACGATCTTTCTGTTGTTGAGCATATTTCGGATACGGTCGGCGTTATGTACCTGGGCAACCTGGTGGAGTACGGTGCAACGCCGGATATCTTCAGCCATCCGCTACATCCTTACACCAAGGCACTGTTCAGCGCCATTCCTATCCCGGACCCGACCATTCGCCGCGAGCGCATTGTGCTGCAGGGCTCCATTCCGTCCCCGGCCAACCCGCCCAAGGGCTGCAAGTTCCATACCCGCTGCCCCTATGCGACCGAGCGCTGCAAGACCGAAGCGCCGCAGCAGCGTGAGGTGGAACCCGGCCACTATGTTGTGTGCCACCTGTACGAAAAATGAAGCATAACGAACCCTTTGAGGATGACGGCCGCACCGTGGCCGATATGAGTGGCATTGAGCACGACAGTATCTGGCTGCCGCGCCGCCGCAAGCAGGGCCATACCCCCGCGCAGCAGCCCCAACAGGCTGCTGACCGTCCCTGGGAGGAAGACCCCCAGCTGACCGGTAAGGAGCGCCTGTGGGCGATCCTGGGTGCGCTGAAAGCTACCCTGCTGATTTGTGGCGTTTACCTGCTTGGCCTGCTGGCCCTGCTGGCGCTGCTGTTTACCCTCTGGCATTAAAAAATACCCCCGCCTTTGTTTTGGCTGCGTGACAGCTGGAATAAGGACGGGGGTGTTTGGTTTTGTGGGGGAAGGTAAGGTGGGGGCACCCGACCCCGCCGAGAAACGTAAATATTTGCTGTAAACCTACAAACATTTGTAGGGGACGATGCTTGCATCGTCCCGCGGATGAGCTGATGCGGTGAATTTTGTTAATGGTATTCGGAACAAGGTTTCGGAACGGTCAAGACTGTTCCTACAGAAGCTTTTTTAGCATGTGGTGGATGATTTATGTTCCTCAAGGACGGGATGAGGGCATCCCACCCTACAGTGCCTAAATAAAAGTACAACACAAAAGCGCACCGCACACCCTATCCAAGGGGTTGCGATGCGCCTTTTATTATTCATTGCTTTCTTGATGGAAAATAATATTATTGTGTTATGGCAACACCGCACAATTCCCGCCTTGCGGCTTAAGCACCGCTCCGGCGGCTGCGGCACGGCATCTGCGTTGCCAAAATGCTCGATAATGTCGGGTTGCGGTATCCGCATCGTGCTTCGGGGGCAAAAGCCCCTCGCACTCTGCGACCGCTGCCCCTGCTTCGGTTCGCTGTTTCCGCCACTGGCGGCG
>NZ_PSQF01000132.1:0-5669 GCF_003324125.1 Subdoligranulum sp. APC924/74
GTATTATCTGCGCTTTTGGCTTAGCATCTGCCGCACCTCGCTCGCCGTATCGGCACTTAGAATTATGCGGTATTGCCCTAAGGAAACTTAAAGCAGAAATAGTATCAGATTACGTTGTGGTCCATCCACTTGTTGCTGATAAAGCGGATCATGAAGAACACGCTGCGGCAGATCCAGTCAATGAACATACCGAACCACACGCCGGTCAGCCCCATGTTGAGCTTGAGCACAAAGATGTAGCTCAAAATTACGCGGAACAGCCACATGCTGAAAATGCTCACCGTCATGGTGTAGCGGGCATCGCCGCCGCTGCGCAGGGCGTTGGGCAGCGTAAAACTGGTGGCCCAGCAGACAACGCTGAACAAAGAGAACCAGTGCATAACGGTAACGCACATGTTGAGCGCAGTATCCGAAAGGCTGAACAGCCGTGCAATGTAAGGAATCGTAAAAAACAGGCAGGCGTTGGTGCAGAACAAACCGAGCATTGCCATCAGGATAAACATCTTGGCGTAATGCTTGGCCTGTTTTTTGTCTCCTGCGCCAAGGCAGCGGCTGACGACAGGGATCATGGCAAGGCCCATGGTGCTGCCGGGAATGTTGGCGATGCCGCTGATGGTGTTGGCCACCGCGTTGGCCGCAATGGCGGAGGTGCCCAGGGTGGAAGTCAAGCTGCTGACGCACAGCTTGCCAATCTGGAACATGCCGTTCTCCAAACCGGAGGGAATGCCAATGCCAAGGATGCGGCGAATCAGGTCGCCGTCCGGCTTCATATCCGCAATATGGCGGATGCAGAGCGGGTTTTCAATTTGCTGCTGCTGCCAGAACACCCACGCCGCTGCAAACACGCGCCCCAGCAGGGTGGCCAGCGCAGCGCCCAGTACCCCCATGCCCAGCCCATAAATGAACAGGGCGTTGAAGCAGATATTGATGATGTTCATGACCAGGCTGGCCAGCATGGAAATGCGGCTGTTGCCCTGCGCACGGAACAAAGCGGCCCCGGCGTTGTAAAACCCGATAAAGGGGTAGGAGATGGCGCTGATCAAAAAGTAGGTCTGCGAAAAGCTCATCACATCGTCATCAATGCGGCCGAAAACAATGCGCAGGATGGGGCGGCTGAGCACCAGAATGACCAGCATGACAGCGATGGTGCTGACCGCAAGAACGGTGTACAGCTGTGCGGCGCTTTTGGCGGCTTTTTCACCATCGCGCCGGCCAAGGTACTGGCTGCTGATGACCGCGCCGCCGGTTGCCAGGGCGGACAGGATCTGGATGATCAAAATATTCAGGCTGTCCACCAGGCTCACGCTGGACACAGCGGCTTCGCCCACGCCGGATACCATAAGGGTATCCGCCATGCCCATGGATACCGACAAAAACTGCTCCGCCAGCAGCGGCAAAATCAGCCGAACCAATGCCTGGCGGTTAAAAATCGGCTCCGACAGGGTGGATTCGGCGCTTTTTGTGTTGCTCATTCGTTCCCGATACTCCTTATTCGCTTTACGAAAAATTTACATGTTTATCATTATAAGACGAGAAAAGCAGAAAAGCAATATCTGTGCGAATTGAAACGATATTGTCCTTGCAAATGAGCAATTTCGTTTTCAAAAAGCAAAAAAAGAATGGATTTTGCACGGGTATCTGAAACGAAAAGCAACGATGAAAACAGCGCTTGAGCGAAATTTGTTCTGAAAGAAAAGGAAAAAGATAAAAACAAATATCGACTAATGGCAAAATCCAGCGTTAAACACCGGGCAATTTCAGTGCGGCAAGGAAACAATCTTGCAATACTGGTGCACAAAACCGGGATAAACCGCCCCGCCAGCACATACGCTTGTGTGTGGAAGAAAATACAGGGGGAGGCAGACCGCCATGAAACAGACCCACCGCCCGCCGCGCAGCATTTACCCTGCGCAGAACCGCCACATGCGGCGGCGCACCCGTGTGCTGGCCCGGCTGTTTACCCTGCAAATACTGGACCACAGCGGTTACGCCAACCGTGCCGCGGCCCAGCAGCTGCGGGATACCACGCTGCCCACCGCCCGCGGCGAAATTTATTCCGCCGATGGCGTTACCCTGGCCGCCAGCAAAACCTGCTGGACCATCCGGGCCTCCCCGCGGGAACTGGCGGATGAGCTGGTGCAGCCCGCCGCCAAAGCGCTGAGCGAAATTTTAGATATTGATTATGACGCTACCCTGCAAAAGCTGAGCAAACGCACCAGCAATGACTGCCTGCTCCGCCGCCGGGTGGATGCCGATTTGGCGGACGCCGTGCGGGCCTGGTGCACGCAGAACAACGCGCAGGGCATCCAGATTTTGCAGGATACCAAGCGCGTTTACCCGCAGGGCAACTTTATGGGCTGCCTGCTGGGCTTTACCGATGTGGATAATCAGGGCCTTTGGGGGCTGGAACTGCAATATGACGCCCAGTTGACCGGCCGGAACGGAACCATCCTGACTGCAAAAAATGCCTGGGGGTATGATATGCCCACCCATTACAGCACCCTGCAGGATGCCGTGCCGGGGAATGATATCACCCTGACCATCCGGGCGGATATCCAGCACTATCTGGAAAGCGCGCTCAGTGCCGCCGTGGCGGAGCATCATGTGGCGGCCCGTGCGGTGGGCATTGTGATGGAGGTCGATACCGGCGCAATCCTTGCCATGTCCACCAAGCCGGATTACGACCCCAACGACCCGCGCACCATTGTGGATGAAACCATCCGCCAGCAGGTGAACGCCCTGAGCGGGGAAGAACGCAGCAAAGCGTTGCAGACCGCCCAGCAGGCCCAGTGGCGCAACAAGGCAATTTCCGATTTGTATGAACCCGGAAGCGTGTTCAAGCTCATCACCTGCGCTGCGGCACTGGATACCGGTGCCGTCACGCGGAACAGCCGCTTTGTCTGCGCGGGCAAGATCAATGTGGCGGGCACAAATTTCCGCTGCGCAAACGGGCATATCCATGGCAGTGAAACCCTGGCCCAGGGGCTGGCGGTATCCTGCAACCCCTGCTTTATCCAGGTGGGGGCGCGGCTGGGCAAACAGAACTTTTGCGATTACTTTGCCGCCTTTGGCCTGCGCGCCGCAACCGGTATCGACCTGCCCGGCGAGATCAAGCGCAGCGAATACTATACCGCCGACCGCATGGGCCCGGTGGAGCTGGCTTCCTGCTCCTTCGGGCAAAGCAGCAAGGTGAGCTACCTGCAAATGATCACAGCCGTCTGCGCGGTGGTCAACGGCGGCAAGCTGATGCAGCCCCATGTGGTGCAGTCCATCCACGATGCCGAGCGCAATACCGTGCAGCAGGTGGAGCCCACCGTAAAAGTGCAGGTCATCCGGCCCGAAACCAGCGCCGTCATGCGCGAATTGATGGAGGGTGTTGTGACCACCGGCACCGGCAAAAACGGTGCCGTGGCGGGCTACCGTGTGGGCGGCAAAACCGGCACCAGCCAAAAGCTGGACAGCGAGAATGAGCGCGCCCGCATTGCCAGCTTTGTGGCAGTGGCGCCGATCGAAAACCCCAAAATCGCAGTCCTCATCTGCCTGGATGAACCCCACAGCTGGACCACCAGCGGCGGCGCGCTGTCCGGCCCCGTGGCGGCGGAGGTGCTGCAAAAAAGCCTGCCGCGCTTAGGCATCCAGCCCAGCTATACCGAAGCAGAACAGGCAAAATATTTTACCACCGTGCCCGATGTGACCGGCTGGAAAGCCCCCGCCGCGGCCCAAAAGCTGAGCGAGTATACCCTGACTGCGGATGTGTTGGGGCAGGGGGAGCGGGTCGTCAGCCAGTACCCGCGGGCAGGCACCACTGTGCGGCGCGGCTCCGCCATCCAGCTGGACACCACCGGCCAGCTGGACCCCGCAGCGGACGAAGGATAACGCCGAGTGGTTGCACCCTCGTCCCATTTGCGATACAATAATATAAAGTTTATCCCAAAAAGGGGAGGGGAGCCGCTTGCCAAAGCTGCAAACAAACGGCGCAAAACAAAAACGAACCACCTATATGATACTGCTGCTCTGGGCGGCGGTCTGCTTTGCCCTGCTGGTGGTGGACTGGTGCTGCTGGGCACCCAACCGGCTGGACGCCGACATGGCGTCCGAACAACTGCTTGCCAACCTGCTGGCGCAGGAGGGCAGCGTGATGAGCACTAACTGGTACTATTCCACCGAGCTGCGGGTGCTCAACACCCAGCTGGTCATGGCACCGCTGTTCCGGCTGTTCACCAGCTGGCATACTGTGCGCGTGGTGGGCAGCGTGGTGCTGATCCTTTTGTATCTCGCGGCGTGGTTCTGGTTCGGGCGCAGTGCAAAGCTCAAGTACAGCGGCCTGCTGGGGGCCGGGCTGCTGGTGCTGCCCTATGGCGCGCTGTACCGCCAGTATGTGCTGGAAGGCCTTTACTATATTCCGCACATTGCCATCAGTTTTGCGGTGCTGGGGTGTGCGGTGCGCATTCTGCGCGGCGGGCGGCGGCTGGCCCCGGCGGCGGGCATGGTGCTGTTCAGCTTTGCTGCAGCGCTGGGCGGGCCGCGGCAGCTGTTCATCTTGAACATTCCGCTTACCGTGGCGGCAGCGCTGCTCTGTTGGCTGGATGCTCCGCCTGCGGATACCCTGCGCCAAAAGCTGGCCAATGCCTGGCGCACCCCCGGCGGGGCGCTGCTGGTGCCCACCCTTGCGGCGGATGCTGCCGCGCTGGCGGGGTACCTGGTCAACGCAAAGGTGCTGGCGGAAAAATATCACTTCCAGGATCAGGGATATGTGGCCTTTACCGGGCTGAACCTGGACCGTCTGCAATGGTTTGCAAATGCGCTGCTGGCTTCCTTTGGCTGGCAGGAGGGCAAAGTGTTTTCTCTGGCCGCGCTGTTTAACCTGGCGGCTGCGGCGCTGATCCTTTTCTGCTTTGTGTTTTCTGTTTGGCTGGTGCGCGGCAAAGCACGCTACCCGCTGGGGCACCGGCTGGTGGGGGCGTTTTTCCTGGCCGGGGCCGTCTGCTTTGCGCTGCTGTACGGCCTGACCAACAGCGGCCATTCGGACCGCTACCTGCTGCCGCTGGCAATTTTATTTGTACCGCTGCTGGAAATCATGCTGGCGGACTGCACCCCCCTGCACCGCTCGGATGCCCGTGGTCTGACGGCCCTGCTGGCGGCGATATTGCTGTTGCGCGCCGGAACAGACTACCGCGCAGCGGCAGTGGCAGCCAACCCCAACCAAGGGACGGCACAGTTCCTGGTGCAGAACGGCTACCGGGACGGGTACGCTTCTTTTTGGGACGGTAATGTGATGACCGAGTTGACGGACGGCACCCTGAACGTGTGGACCCTGACCCCAAACAGTGTGCCGGAGCTGCGCCCTTGGCTGCAGGTCACCAGCCATCTGCAAACCCCTCCGCAGGGTAAAATTTTCTTTGTTATCTCCAAATGGGAAGCATACGGCGAGCGCCAGCCCACTACCCAGGCCCTTGCCGATGCCATGCCGGAGGATGCGCTGATCTATGAGGATGCGACCGTAAAGATTTACGGTTTCGCCAGCGATGAAGCCATGCGCCAGGCGTGCGGATTTGCGGCATTCCCATAAAAAATAAGCCGTCACAAACTTTTAAGGCAACACCGCACAATTCCCGCCTTGCGGCTTAAGCACCGCTCCGGCAGCTGCGGCACGGCATCTGCGTTGCCAA
>NZ_PSQF01000133.1:0-5663 GCF_003324125.1 Subdoligranulum sp. APC924/74
TTTTGGCAACGCAGATGCCGTGCCGCAGCCGCCGGAGCGGTGCTTAAGCCGTCAGGCGGGAATTGTGCGGTGTTGCCTTAACAATTACTGGGTAACCGGTGCGGTGATGCCAGCAACAGCATCTTCAATCAGGGTCTGGGGATCCTTGCCATCGGGGTTGCCGTTGACACAGATCTGGCCGAGGGTTTCAGCAGAAGCCCAGTAGTTGCCGCCGACGCGCTGCAGGTTAGCGTACTCAGACTGAGCAACAACAGCGGTCAGAGCCGGAGAAGAAGCGGCTGCCAGAGCATTGGTGTTGGAGGGGCCCTGTGCACGCTGCTGGAAGCGGAGGGTCTCGTTCTCTTCGTTGGTAACGTAATCAGCCAGCAGCATGGCAGCACCAACGTTAGCGCTGTGGGGGTTGACGCCGATCAATTTGAAGCCGGAGAAGGAAGCCATCTGGACCTGCTCGCCGTTCAGGGTGTAGGTAGGCAGCTTGCAGGCAGCGTAATTATCGCCCCAAACTTCAGCAGCGTCGTTTGCACGCCAGGTGCCGTTAACGCCAGCAACCAGGGTGCCGTCCTTCAGCTTGCCGGTGAACTCTTCATCCTTCAGGGCGAGGAAGCCGGGGTTCTTGCAGATATCGATGACAGCCTGGGTAACGTCAGCGCCCGGAGCTTCGTTCCAGTTGCAGACGGTGTTCACGCCGTCATCAGCCAGGCTCAGGTTCAGGCCAGCGCCAGCATAGAAGCTGTACAGGTACCAGCCGTTAGCAACGTCCATCGAGACTTTCTTGCCTGCGGCGGCTGCCTTCTCCATCATCGTGTCAAGGCTCTTGACGTCATCCTCGGTGAAGAAGGACTTATCATAGAACATGAAGTAGCCGTTATCAGCGGTCAGGGGGTAAGCATACAGCTTGCCGTTCAGGGTTGCAGCGTCAACAGAAGCTGCCGTGTTGCGGCTCTTGATATCGTCAGCGTTCAGCTGAACTTCCTGCAGGGCGCCTGCCTGAACCAGCTCGTTCAGCTGGTCATCAGCAAATGCGTAAACGTCAGCAGCGGCGGTGGGGTCGGTCAGGACGGTATCCTTAGCCTCCTTTTCGGACTGAGCGCCCAGGTTGATGGTGATCTTGCCGCCGTAATTGCCGTATTCTTTGATAAAGTTATCAGCGATGGTGCGCAGCAGTTCCTGGTCTTCCTCGGCGCCCCACATGGTCAGGGTAACGTCATTGGCGAAAGCAGCGGCTGCAGCCTGCTGCAGAACGTCACCATCGTCAGCTGCGGTGCTGTCGGTGGAGGCGGCTTCGCTGGAAGCTGCAGTGCTGGTGGACTCTGCAGCGGAAGAGGCAGTTGCGGTGCTGCCGCATGCTGCCAGGGACAGTGCCATCAAGGCAGCTGTTGCAAGTGCGAGTTGCTTTTTCATAATCATTCTCCTTCATCTGCTATATCACAAGCTTTTCAAGGTTGCGCATCATTGTTGCGCAACTTTGTTTCACAACTTAAGGATACACAATTCTATTTTCAGTGTCAATGTTCATAACTAACATGTTTTACCACGTTTTCTTGTGCATTTTTCACAGCTTGTTACACTTTTGTAACAATGTCGAATTTTGTATGCGCAACTTTAGTACAGGCTTTTTAACAACAATCAGCCTTTCCCGGTGCACATGCTGTGTGCGCAGGAAAGGCTGTATCAATCATCATATTTTACAATATTGGTAATATTGTCTATTTTGTGGACTCGCGCAAAATCACCTGATATCCCTGCATCTGGCGCAATGCGATTTGCTTGCCCGCCAAAATATCCAGCAGCATCCGGCATGCCGTGGCGCCCAGGCGCTCGCCGTCAAACTGAGCGGCCGAGATCTGCGGGGTTGAGCTGGTCAGCAGCTCACTATCATAAAAGCTGGCCAGTTTCACCTGTTCCGGTACCTTGATGTGCCGGGCACGCAGCTCCTGCAGCACCGCGGCCGCCATGCTGTCGTCCGCGCAGAGCAGGCATTCGGGCTTTTGCTCCAGCGCACCTTCCAATGCATCGATCCGCTGTTCGCTGGTTTCAATGCCAGTCCAAATCAATTTCTGGTCCACCTGCACCCCACAGTCGGAAAATCCGCGCAGGTAGCCGCGCAGCCGGTCCTCGTTGACGGTATAGTTGGTGCAGCCGCCCATATAGGCAATGCGGCGCATGCCCAGCTGCAGCAGCAGGCGGGTCATCTCGGCGGTCGCTCCTACCTGGTCGTTATCCACCTGGGGTACCTTATCGTCATCCACGCGGCCAATGGCCACAAAAGGCACGTTGTGGCGCTGCAAAGTCTGCACACATTCATCGTGCAGCATCGTACGGGACAAAATCACGCCATCCACCTTGTGGGATTCCAGCTGGCGTTCCAGCTGGCCTACATCGGTTTCTCCCGCATAGCACAGCAGCAGGTCATACCCGCGCTGGGCCGCCATGTTCCACACACCGCCCATGCACTTGCGCAGGAACGGCAAGTCCAGCCGCATAAAATGCTTGGGGATCACCAGCGCAAGGTTGTTGGTTGGGCCCTGCTGCGCAGTGCGCAGCGGCGCAGCGGCATCCTGGCGTCCCTTGCCGATATAATCGAACACACGCGCGCGGGTAGCCTCGCTCACGCGGCCCTTGCCGGATATTGCGCGGGATACCGTTGTTTTTGATATATTCAATGCCTCCGCCACTTCCGCGATGGTCACTTCATCACGCTTACCTGCCATTCAGCACCCTCCTTTTCCCATGTTGCGCATGCGTTGCGCACCAATAACAGCATATGTGTTTGTTGTACATTTGTCAATCTGCAAACAGCACAAAAAAAGCCTGCCAGATTTGGCAGGCTTGCCGCGCAGTACAGCCGTTCCAAGCATAGGCGGATGGCCGCTGCCCGGAATCTCTCCCGAAATTTTTCGTGTATTAAAAATTCTGTTGGGAGCATAGGGGCGCACATTGTGCGCCCGCCGCCTTGACATAGCAACGCACATTTATGTCATGCACATGGCAAACCTCCGTGGGCGAACGCTGTTCGCCCTTACGGAGCATCTTTGTTTCCCTGACGTTTTCGATAGGTGTTGTGCTGCTTATGGCAACACCGCACAATTCCCGCCTTGCGGCTTAAGCACCGCTCCGGCAGCTGCGGCACGGCATCTGCCGCACCTCGCTCGCCGTATCGGCACTTAGAATTATGCGGTGTTGTCCTTATTTTTTCTGCGGTTCGCCGTTGGCAATGTCGCGCACAACCTCACCCGCAATGATCAACCCCGCGGCGGCGGGCACAAAGGCGTTGCTGCCGGGAACCTGGCGGCGCTGGGTACATTTGCGGGCCGTGTCGGGCGGGCAGATGCAATGGGTGCGGCAGCTGATGGTCATATCATCAATGGGGGTCAGTGCAGGCTCTTTGGAGTATACCACCTTCAGGTGCTTGACCCCGCGCTTGCGCAGCTCGGCGCGCATTACGCGGGCCAGCGGGCAGACGGAGGTATCGTAAATATCCGCAACTTCCAGGGCGGAAGCATCCAGCTTGTTGCCCGCGCCCATGCAGCTGATGATGGGCGTGCCCGTTGCCTGCGCCTGCATGACCAGTTCCAGCTTGCCCTTTACCGTGTCGATGGCATCGACCACATAGTCGTACTGGCTGAAATCGAACTGGTCGGCGGTGTCTGGCATGTAGAACGTCTTGTAGGTGTTCACCACGGCGTCCGGGTTGATATCATGGATGCGCTCTTCCGCCACATCCACCTTGTATTTGCCCACCGTTTTGTGGGTGGCCAGGATCTGGCGGTTCAGGTTGGTCAGGCAGACCTTGTCGTCATCAATCAGGTCCAGCGTGCCAATGCCGCTGCGTGCCAGTGCTTCCACCGTATAGCCTCCAACACCGCCAACGCCAAACACGGCCACACGGGCGTTGTACAGACGCTCCATTGCCTCCTTGCCAAACAACAACTGCGTTCTTGAAAACTGATTCAGCATACTGCCTGCTCCCCCACGGTTTTGTAAATTAACAAACAAATGGGCGGGTTCGCGCCCGCCCAACCTATCAAATCGGTAGTCTTTTCAAATTATAAAGCGCAGCATACAAAAAGTCAAGGGGAAGCCCTGCGCAGAGCTTCCCCCTGACATATGTTTTGCATTTTACAGCTCGCTGCCGTTTGTGGCGATCACATGGGCGTACCACGCAGCGGAATCCTTGGGGATGCGTTCCATGGTGCGGTAGTCCACATAAATCAGCCCAAAGCGCTTGCTGTAGCCTTCGGCCCACTCATAGTTATCCATGATCGACCAGTAGGTATAACCGATCAGCGGGTAGCCCTCCTGCAAGGCGCGGCGGGCGGCCAGCAGGTGGCGGTGCACATAATCAATGCGCTGCGGGTCGTGCACTTTACCGTCCAGCATCACAAAATCTGTGTTGGCCATGCCGTTCTCGGTAATCAGGATGGGCCGACCATACCGCTGGTTCAAAAAGCGGATGGCCCAATAGATGCAATCCGGCGTGATGGGCCATTCCATCGCAGTGCGCGGGCTGCCCTGCCAGGTGTTGGCGGTATACTCGCTGCCCGGCTGCTGGGCCGCGCAGGCATTGTAGACGTTAAAGCCCAGGTAATCCAGCGGCTGGTGCAGCAGCTCCAGTTCCTGCGGGGTGAACACATCCGCCCCCAGGGCTTTGGCCATCGGCTCCGGCACCCTGCCCAGCAGAACGGGGTCGCACCACCAGCTGATGGAATAGCAGCCTTCCACCTCCATCGTCCGGCGGTAAGCTTCGGCGATGGCGGCTTCGCTTTCGTCCCCGCAGGGTGAAAACACCGGTCCGGTGGGAGCATACCCCACCTTAGGCGGCAGCTTTGCATACTGGCGGATGGTCTGTACCGCTTTGGCATGGGCCAAAAGTACATGGCGGGTCACGGGGCGCAGGCTGGCCGGTTCATCAAGGAACGGCGCATGCCGCCCCTGCAGATGGCCGATGCCCACAAAGCACTGCGGCTCGTTCAGGGTCATCCAATACTGTACCTGGTCAGACAGGGCTTCCACCACAATTTTGGTATATGCCGCAAACCAATCCGGGATCTGCGGGTTCTTCCATCCGCCCTGCAGATACAGCGCATACGGCAAATCCCAATGGTACAGCGTTACCATCGGCTCAATGCCCGCGGCTTTCAGCTCCCGCACAAGGCTTTGATAGAACTCAATGCCTTTCTGGTTGATTTTTTCCGTGCCATCGGGCAGGATGCGGGACCAGCTGACCGAGAAGCGGTAGCTTTTCAGCCCCATCTTTTTCATCAGGGCCACATCTTCACGGTAGCGGTGGTAGTGGTCGCACGCCTGCAGAGGGCCCTCGTTATATTTGGTGTGGCCGGGGTACAGCACATCCCAGATGCTCGGCCCGCGGCCATCCTCATTCCAGGCGCCTTCCACCTGTGCCGCTGCCGATGCCGCACCCCACAAAAAGTCTTTCGGGAATTCCATTTTGTCACCTCTGTGGCTGACATATTTTATCAATCTATTTTGTGTATCCTAGGTTGTATCTGAAAAAGTAAAAGCATCAAGAAGTCAAAAATTCATAGAAAAATCAGAAATCGCGAAAACCGCATTAGAAATTGTATTTAGGGCAATACCGCATAATTCTAAGTGCCGATACGGCGAGCGAGGTGCGGCAGATGCCAAGCCAAAAGCGCAGATAA
>NZ_PSQF01000134.1:0-5651 GCF_003324125.1 Subdoligranulum sp. APC924/74
GCTGCGGCACGGCATCTGCGTTGCCAAAATGCTCGATAATGTCGGGTTGCGGTACCCGCATCGTGCTTCGGGGGCAAAAGCCCCTTGCACTCTGCGACCGCTGCCCCTGCTTCGGTTCGCTGTATCCGCCACTGGCGGCGCTCACCTTTGCAGCATCCAGCATTATCTGTGCTTTTGGCTTAGCATCTGCCGCTCCTCGCTCGCCGTATCGGCACTTAGAATTATGCGGTATTGCCATAAAGAAAAGAGGTTTCCCTGATGAGAGCAAGCGGCATTCTGCTGCATATTTCCAGCCTGCCCTCCCCCCATGGCATCGGCACCATGGGCGCGGCAGCAAAAGATTTTGTGGATTTCCTAGTCAAAGCCGGTCAGGCTTACTGGCAGATCCTTCCGGTTTGCCCCACCAGCTATGGCGACAGCCCTTACCAGTCTTTTTCTACCTTTGCGGGCAATCCGTATTTTATTGACCTGGACCTGCTGGCCAAAGCGGGCCTCCTCCAGCCGGAAGAATATGAATCTATCGACTGGGAAAGCACCCCTGGTTGTGTCAATTACGGAGCGCTGTACCAAAAGCGTTATGCGGTGCTGCACAAAGCCTGTGCCCGCCTGTTGGCAGCGCCCCCGGCGGATTACGCCGATTTTTTGGCGAAAAACGCGTTCTGGCTGCCGGACTATGCCCTGTTCATGGCCCTGAAAGATGCCCATAACGGGGTCTGCTGGCAGCAGTGGGAAGAACCGCTGCGCCGCCGCGAACCGGAGACCTTGGCCGCGGCCCGCGCCAAATATGCGGCGGATATTGACTTCTGGCAGGCTGTGCAGTACCTGTTCTATACCCAGTGGCATGACCTGAAAGCCTATGCCAACGCGCAGGGCATTGAGATTATCGGCGACCTGCCGATCTATGTGGCGGAGGACAGCGTGGATGTCTGGTCCTGCCCGCAGGAGTTCCAGCTGGACGAAAACCTGGTCCCCACCGAGGTGGCCGGCTGTCCGCCGGATGGTTTCTCCGCCACCGGTCAGCTATGGGGCAACCCGCTGTTTGACTGGGACACTATGGCTGCCAACGGCTATGCCTGGTGGGTGCGCCGCATCCGCCACCTGTGCGGAATTTATGATGTGTTGCGCATTGACCATTTCCGTGGCTTTGCGGGGTATTATGCCATCCCCTATGGTGATAAGACCGCCGAAAACGGCCGCTGGCGCACTGGGCCGGGCTATGCCCTCTTTGCTGCCGTCAAAAAAGAGCTGGGCAGCCCCCGCATTATTGCTGAGGACTTGGGCTTTTTGACCGACGATGTGCGCGCTCTGCTGAAAGAATGCGCCTACCCCGGCATGAAAGTGCTGGAATTTGCCTTTGACAGCCGTGACGGCGGTGACTACCGCCCCCACAGCTACCCCACCAACTGCATTGCTTACACTGGCACCCATGATAATGAGCCGGTGGACGGCTGGTTTGAAACCGCTCTGCCGGACGATATTGAGCGCGCCATCCAGTACCTGAATCTGACCAAAGAGGAAGGTATGAACTGGGGCATGATGCGCGGCATCTGGTCCAGCGTGGCGGATCTGGCTGTGGTGCAGGCCCAGGATGTGCTGGGCCTTGGGCATGAAGCCAGGATGAACACCCCCGCCACCTTGGGCGGTAACTGGTGCTGGCGCGCCCTGCCCGGCGCCTTTACCCCGGAGCTGGCCCAAAAGCTGCATGACGCTATGGAGCTGTATGGCCGCCTGCCGGAAAAACCCGCTGCAGAACCCGATGAAACAGAAAAATCGGAAGACGCAGAAAAAGCGGCGGAACCCAAAACCTGATCTCTCCCTATCCAACGCCCCCCACCGGAGCAGCTTCCGGTGCGGGGGCTTTTTTTGCAAATTTTTGGGTTGTTGCCTTGGCAACAGACAGCCCCGATGCGGATTGGTATACTAAAGGCACTCTGCAGGGGATGCTGAACCAACAACCCGGCAGAGCCGGTATGAAAACCCCGACTTTTGAAAGCACTTTCTATGTTAGCGCGACCTAACCATGAAAGACAAAATTATACCTGCACCGTTCGCCATGGGAAGCCACCGACATGTGCGGCAAATGCCATGCACAAAAAGCAATGCAAAAGTTTCCAACACAATTTTTGGTGTAGTTGTTGCTTTTTGTAAGGACATATGGTAGAATGATTGTGGCCCGGATACGGGCTAGTCAATGGCGTCCTTTTGGGCTGGAACCGTGGGCAACGCAGAAAAGCTGCCCGCCCGCCAGCTGGAAAAGGACAAGATTTTCAATAGCTGGTTAGAATAACCTAACTGATAGAGCAGCATATTTGGTTTACAACAGGAGGTAACCGATGACAGATTTTGTACAGTGGGAAGGCTTCCAGGGCCGCATCTGGAAAGAAGAAGTCAACACCCGCGATTTTATCCAGAAGAACTACCGCCCCTACTCCGGCGATGAAAGCTTCCTTGCCGGCCCCACCGAAGCAACCGATAAGCTTTGGGGTGCTCTGCAGGTTCTGCAGAAGGAAGAGCGCGCCAAGGGCGGCGTTCTGGATATGGAAACTGAAGTGGTTTCCGGCATGACCGCTTACGGCCCCGGCTATATCAGCGAGGACCTGAAGGATCTGGAAAAAGTCGTCGGCCTGCAGACCGATAAGCCCCTCAAGCGCGCCTTCATGCCCTATGGCGGCATCAAGATGGCAGAACAGGCCTGCACCACCTATGGCTATACTCCGTCCCCGAAGCTGCACGAAATCTTTACCAAGTATGCCCGCACCCACAACACCGCTGTGTTTGATGCCTACACCCCGGAGATGAAAAAGGCACGCCACAGCCACATTGTGACCGGCCTGCCCGATACCTATGGCCGCGGCCGCATCGTTGGCGACTACCGCCGCGTTGCCCTGTACGGCATTGACTACCTGATCAAAGAAAAGCAGAACGACTTTGCCAACTGCGGTGACGGCACCATGACCGATGACGTCATCCGTCTGCGCGAAGAGATCGCCCTGCAGATCCGTGCCCTGAACGATATGAAGGCCATGGCCGCTGCTTACGGCTATGATATCTCCCTGCCCGCTGCCAACGCCAAGGAGGCTGTGCAGTGGCTGTACTTTGGCTATCTGGCTGCCATCAAGACCCAGAACGGCGCTGCCATGAGCGTTGGCCGTATCTCCACCTTCCTGGATATCTATATCCAGCGCGACCTGGATAAGGGCATCCTGACCGAGACCGAGGCACAGGAACTGATCGACCACCTGACCATGAAGTTCCGCATGGTCAAGTTTGCCCGTATCCCCAGCTACAACCAGCTGTTCAGCGGCGACCCCGTGTGGGCTACCCTGGAAGTTGGCGGCATCGGCATGGATGGCCGCTCTATGGTCACCAAGACCGACTTCCGCTTCCTGCATACCCTGGAAAATATGGGCCCCGCACCGGAGCCGAACCTGACCGTTCTGTACTCCTCTGCTCTGCCCAAGACCTTTAAGGATTACGCCTCCAAGATCTCTATCAAGACTTCCTCCGTCCAGTACGAGAACGACGATGTGATGAAGCCTGTTTGGGGCGACGACTACTCCATCTGCTGCTGCGTTTCCGCAACCCAGACCGGCAAGGAGATGCAGTTCTTCGGCGCACGTGCCAACCTGGGCAAGTGCCTGCTGTATGCCATCAACGGCGGTATGGACGAAAAGCTGCATGAGCAGATTGGCCCTCACTATGCCCCCATCACTGCAGAGTACCTGGATTATGACGAAGTTATTGCCAGGTATGACGTTATGATGGATTGGCTGGCAGGCCTGTACGTCAATGTGCTGAACCTGATCCAGTACATGCACGACAAGTACTACTATGAGGCGGCGGAAATGGCCCTGATCGATACCGATGTGCGCCGTACCTTTGCCACCGGTATTGCCGGCTTCAGCCATGTAGTTGACTCCCTGAGCGCAATCAAGTACGCCAGGGTCAAGTGCGTGCGTGACGAGACCGGTCTGGTCACCGATTACGAGATCGAGGGCGAATTCCCCCGTTACGGCAACGATGACGACCGTGCCGATGATATCGCTGTCTGGCTGCTACGCACCTTCCTGGAGAAGATCAAGCGCCGCCACACCTACCGCAACTCCGAGGCTACCACCTCTATCCTGACCATCACCTCCAATGTGGTATACGGTAAGGCAACCGGCGCAATGCCGGATGGCCGCGCAGCCTTTACCCCGTTTGCCCCCGGTGCAAACCCGGCTTACGGCGCAGAGCAGAACGGCCTGCTGGCCAGCCTGAACAGCGTTGCCAAGCTGCCCTACCACTGGGCACTGGACGGCATCTCCAACACCCAGACCATCAACCCCGACGCTCTGGGCCACAGCGAGGGCGAGCGCGTTGAGAACCTGGTCCAGGTTATGGACGGCTACTTTGACCAGGGCGCCCACCACCTGAACGTCAACGTCTTTGGCACTGAAAAGCTGATCGACGCCATGGAGCACCCGGAGAAGGAAGAGTACGCCAACTTCACCATCCGTGTTTCCGGCTATGCCGTCAAGTTCATTGACCTGACCCGCGAACAGCAGATGGACGTTATTGCTCGTACCTGCCACAAGAAGATGTAATTGCTGCGGCGTGACTGTCGACTAGCATACAAGGCCCGCGGCTGCGTTTTGCGGCCGCGGGCTTTTTGGGCAAATGCGTGGTATAATAGGGGAGGAAACGCAGGACTCCAGCCCAGTCACACGTTGAAAAATGCGTATACCCCAGTAGGGCGGGGTCACCCGCCCCTGCCACATCCCAAACTCAACACCAACCGCAAAAGAGGTAATATTCCATGGAGCAAAACACCCCCATCACCGGCCGCATCCATTCGGTCGAAACGTTCGGCCTTGTCGATGGCCCCGGCGTGCGGTATGTCCTGTTTGTGCAGGGCTGTGCCATGCGCTGCCGCTATTGCCATAACCCCGAAACCTGGCCCTGCACCATTGGGGAGCAGCAAACCCCGGCCCAGGCCCTGCAAAAAGCCCTGCGCTATCGCACCTACTGGAAAAACAATGGTGGCCTGACCGTCAGCGGCGGTGAACCGCTGTTACAGATCGACTTTGTGTCGGAGCTGTTCCGCCTGGCCAAACTGCAGGGCGTGCATACCACCCTGGATACCGCCGGCCAGCCCTACACCACCGCGGAACCGTTCTATTCCAAGTTTGAGACCCTGATGCAGAACACCGACCTGGTGATGCTGGACCTGAAAGCCTTTTACCCGGACCGCCACAAGGCCCTGACTGGCTGCGATAACACCCCCATTCTGGATATGGCGCGCTGGATGGGCGAACATGGCAAAGCCATGTGGATCCGCCACGTTCTGGTGCCCGGGCTGACGGACGATGAAGCCGAGCTGCGGGAGATGAGCGATTTTATCAAATCCCTTGGCAGCGTGCGCCGCGTGGAGGTGCTGCCCTACCATACCCTTGGCCTGTTCAAGTGGGAAAAACTTGGCATCACCTACAGCCTGGATGGCGTTCAGCCGCCCAGCGAGGAAGCGGTTCAGCGCGCTGAAGAGCTGCTTTGCATCAAGGATTATCCGGATTTCAAAAAGTAAGGGCAATACCGCAACCCGACATTATCGAGCATTTTGGCAACGCAGATGCCGTGCCGCAGCTGCCGGAGCGGTGCTTAAGCCGCAAGGC
>NZ_PSQF01000135.1:0-5640 GCF_003324125.1 Subdoligranulum sp. APC924/74
TTATCTGCGCTTTTGGCTTGGCATCTGCCGCACCTCGCTCGCCGTATCGGCACTTAGAATTATGCGGTATTGCCTTAGAAAGGGGGATTACTGAACGTCTGCCCAGGTGGTCAGCTCGCCGGTGTAGATGCCTTTGATCTGGTCAACGGTCAGGTTATCAGTGGGGTTATCGTTGCTGACGATAACAGCAATGCCATCCTTTGCCAAGACAGTCGCCTTTGCGCCGCCCTCAACCTCAGAATCTTTCAGCTCACGGCTGGCCATACCGATGGTGTAGGTGCCATCCAGTGCGCCGGAAACGCCGGTGGTGGAGTCGGTGGTCTGGAGTTCCAGGGTTGCGTTGGGGTTCACGGTCTTATACGCTTCGATCAGTTTTTCCATCAGCGGGGAAACAGAGGAGGAACCGCCAACCACGATCTTGCCTGCGGGCTGGGTGCTGGTGTAATCAGCGCCAACATCGCCGATGTAACCTTCCTCGGTGGCCAGGGCCTGACCGTCGGTGCTCATGCAGTAAGCAATGAAGTCCACGGCAACGGGGTCGGCAGCTTCGCCGTTCGTGACGATGTTGAACGGACGAGCCAGGGTGTAAGTACCATCCTTCACGGTGTCAGCGCTGGGGGCAACGCCTTCCACGGTGACAGCCTTGACATCATTGTTCAGAGAACCCAGGCTGATGTAGCCGATTGCGGTCTCATCGTTGGAAACAGCGGTCAAAACGCCGTTGGTGGAGCTCTGGATGGCAGCCGCCTCGGTGGTGTTGTCAACCTTTTCGCCTGCATCGTTCTTGGCTTCCACACCGGTCAGCTCGATGAAAGCGCCGCGGGTGCCGGAGCCATCCTCACGGGAAATCACGGTGATGTCCTGATCGACATCGAAATCGCCGGCAGCCGGTGCAGCAGTGGCTTCACTGGAAGCAGCCTCACTGGAGACGGCCTCGCTGGAAACAGCGGAGGATGCCGGGCTGGAACCACAGGCGGCCAGGCTGAGAGCCAGAGCAGCAGCAACTGCAACGGAAACATTACGCTTTAACATAAACTTTCTTCTCCCTTAATTGTATCTGTTATTCTATCTCACACATTCGCTCAGGGGTTCGTGTTTTCCTATTCGTTCTTCCTGAGTGCGTATTTATTGTACCGCGCTGTTTCCCCAGTATCGACCATAGTGCAGTACAATCCGGGTAAAGCTTTGGTAATGGAAACTTTCCTTTTGCAAAGTTTGTGTAAAGTTGCCCAAAATCAATACGCCAAATTTTTACAATGTGTCAATTTTAGCAGTTTTCTTGCGTTGATTCGACATTTTACACAGTCTTTACAATTCTTTTACTGGCTTTTGGTGTTCATAAAGCCCTGTTTTCTATTATAATAGGTAACGGTATAGTGCCATTGTGGGCATGTGCAAAACGATTTGATTCGGTTTTGCTCCGGGTGCGGCTGCACCCAACAATGAAAACATAACAAAAGAGAAATGGAAGTGTAACCCCCTGTATGAGCATTTTTAATGTGTTCACGCTGATGGGCGGTATTGCCATGTTCCTTTACGGCATGGATCTCATGGGCAAAGCCCTTGAGCAGACCGCTGGCAGCAAACTGCAAGGCATCCTTTCCAAAATGACGGCCAGCCCGGTGCGCGGGCTGCTGCTGGGCATGGTCGTCACTGCAGTGATCCAGTCCAGCGGTGCCACCACCGTTATGGCGGTCGGCTTTGTCAACTCCGGCCTGATGGAGCTGCACCAGGCCATCGGCGTCATCATGGGCGCCAACATCGGTACCACCGTTACCGGCTGGCTGCTCTCGCTTTCAGGCCTGGAGGGTGATTCCTTCGCCATCCAGATGCTGAACCCCAACGCGTGGGCCCCCATCCTTGGCTTTATCGGCATCTTCCTTTATATGCTGGGCAAGGATAAGGACCGCCGCAGCGGCGTGGGCAAGATCATGGTGGGCTTTTCCGTCCTGATGGCCGGTATGAACACCATGTCCACCGCCATGAGTCCTCTGGCCGATGAGCCCTGGTTCATGAACCTGTTTCTGAGCTTCAAAAACCCGGTTCTGGGCGTGCTGGCCGGTGCCGTGCTGACGGCTGTGCTGCAGTCTTCCTCCGCTTCGGTGGGTATTTTGCAGGCCCTTACCTCCACCGGTGCCGTCACCTATGCGGCGGCGGTTCCCATCATCATGGGCCAGAACATCGGCACCACCGTTACTGCGCTGATCTCCTCTGCCGGTGCCAACAAAAATGCTAAGCGCACCGCATTTGTTCATCTGTACTTTAACCTCATCGGCACGCTGGTGTTCCTGTGCGGTTTTTACGGGCTGCATGCGCTGTTGGGATTCTCGTTCTACAACGAAACCGCCAACACCTTTGGCATTGCCATTGTGCACACGATATTCAACATTGTGACCACCGCCATCCTGCTGCCGTTCAACCGCGTGCTGGAAAAGCTGGCCATCCTGACCGTGCCGGACAGCAAGGATCAGGCGGGCGAGCAGCATTCCCTGCTGGACGAACGCCTGCTTTCCACCCCGTCCGTTGCCGTTGGCCGCGCTATGCTGACCGGCGGCGATATGGCCGAGATCTGCCGCACCTCCCTGCTGCAGGCCATGTCCCTGACCCACAAGTGGGATGAAGCCATTGCCGACGAGGTGAACCGCAAGGAAGACGCTGTGGACCATTACGAGGACGTTCTGGGTACCTATCTGGTCAAGCTGAGTGCCAAGGCACTTTCCCGCGAGGACAACCGCACCATCAACACCCTGCTGCACACCATCAATGACCTGGAGCGCATCTCTGACCACTCGGTCAACCTGCTCAAGGCCGGGCAGGAAATTCAGGAAAAATCCATCCACTTCAGCCACGAAGCGATCGACGATCTTTCCGTTCTGGAGGCCGCCGTTCAGGATATCGTGAACCGCACCGTGGATGCGTTCCAGAAGAACGACTGTTACGCCGCCGGCAAGATCGAGCCGCTGGAGCAGGTTGTGGACGGCCTGGTGCGCGAAGTCAAAACCCGCCATATTGCCCGCCTGCAGGCCGGCGCCTGCACCATTGAGTACGGTTTTGTGCTGGATGATCTGCTGACCAACTATGAGCGCATTGCGGACCACTGCTCCAACATTGCCGTTGCCATGATTGAAGTATCGGAGGACCGCTTTGATACCCATGAATACCTGAACCACATCAAAAACGGTGAAAGCCCCAGTTTTGAAAAGCGCTATGAGCGCTACCGCGGCCGCTATACCTTTGAGCCCGGCCCCAGCGGAACTGCCGCTGCACCGGAGCAGAAAAAATAATTATCGCAGGGCTTTCCCCTGTAAAATGGGCCGGGACCTGTGGCACATCGCAGGTTTCGGCCTGTTTGTTTGGAGGATCTTATGATCTATATTGTTGAAGATGACGCATCCATCCGTGAGCTGGAGCAGTATGCTCTGCAAACCAACCAGTACACCGTCCGCGGGTTTGAGGACGGGGCTTCCTTCTGGGCTGCCGTGCGGGAGACCGTGCCCGACCTGGTGATTCTGGACGTTATGCTGCCCGATGAGGACGGCTACCAGATTTTGGGCCGCCTGCGGGAGACCGCCGCGACCCGCACCGTACCAGTCATCATGGTCACAGCCAAAACCAGCGAGATTGATGTGGTAAAAGGGCTGGACCACGGTGCAGACGATTACCTCTGCAAGCCGTTCGGCATTATGGAGTTCATCAGCCGCGTCAAGGCGGTGCTGCGCCGCGCCAGCACCGCACCAGCCAGCACCACCACCCTGCGGTTTGGAGACATCACGCTGGATGACGTTGCCCGCACCGTTACGGTGGACGGTGAGCCGGTGGAGCTGACCTTTAAGGAATATTCGCTGCTGCATTTCTTTTTGGAGCATCCCGAAGAAGTTCTGGCCCGCGAGCGCATCATGAAAGCCGTGTGGGATACCGACGACCTGTTGGAAAGCCGCACCATTGACATGCACGTGCGGACCCTGCGCCAAAAGTTGGGCCACGCCGGGGACGCCATCTGCACCGTGCGCAAGGTGGGGTACAAACTGTCCGCCAAGGGCACGGAGGCCGGGGAAGATGCCTGATACCGCCGAAACCGCCCACATCACTGCGCCGCGCAGCATGGCTCACCTGTTGCGCACCACTTTGATGGCTGTGGGTATTTTGTCCCTCCTGCTCAGCGTGGTGGGGGCAGCGCTGCTGTTCCAGCACGCTTTTGCCGAGCAGTTTGACACCGACCTTTCCCGCACGGTGGAAGCTATTGCGGTGGGGTATGAGCATTCTGCCGACCCACAGCCAGAGCAGCTGGCCCAGTATGCAGACGGCCTGCGTCTGACCCTTGTGGCCCAGGATGGCACCGTTTTGTACGATTCTGCCACTGCTGATCCCAGCACCTTGCCCAACCATGCCAACCGCCCAGAGATCCAGCAGGCTATGGCAGAGGGCACTGGTGCCAGCGTGCGCCGCAGTGCAACCCTTGGGTACGACACCCATTATTATGCCGTGCGCCTGACGGACGGAAGCGTTTTGCGGCTGGCGGACGAAACCAGCAACATGTGGAGCAGCTACAACCGCGTGCTGCCCGTTCTGGTGGCCGGGTGCATCCTTATCATCATTCTGGCGCTGGTGCTGGCGCAGGTCATTACCAAGCATCTGGTGCAGCCCATCACCCGAATGGCGGAGCACCTGGACTGCATCGAGGCCAATGTGCCGTATGAGGAGCTGATCCCGCTGGCGCACACGGTACAGTCTGACCGCAAGCTGCGGGAGGACAATGAGACCATCCGCCGGGAGTTTACCGCTAATGTCAGCCACGAGCTGAAAACCCCGCTGACAAGCATTTCCGGCTATGCAGAGCTGATTGAAAACGGCATGGCAAAACAGGAGGACATTCCCACCTTTGGCCACCGTATCCACAAGGAAGCCCAGCGCATGATCACGCTGGTATCGGATATTTTGCAGCTTTCGGAACTGGACGGCATGAGCAAGCAGCAGGAAAACAGCCCCACCGCCGATTTTGTACCGGTGGACCTTGGCGTGCTGGTCAAGGATGTTGCCACCAACATGACGGTGAACGCCCGCAAAGCTTACATTACGCTGCAATACAAAGTACAGCCCGTTACGGTGCGCGGCAGCCACGACCTGTTGACCGAGCTTGTAACCAACCTGTGCGACAATGCCATCCGCTACAACCGGCCGGGTGGCCATGTGGAGCTGAGCTGCGGCACCAATGCGGACGGCTGCCCGTATTTCTGCGTGGAGGACAATGGCATCGGCATCCCACAGGACAGCCAGAGCCGCGTGTTTGAGCGCTTTTACCGAGTGGACAAATCCCGCTCCAAGGCGACCGGCGGAACAGGCCTGGGGCTCGCCATTGTCAAGCATATCGCTGTTCTGCACGGTGCGCGCATTGATCTGGAATCCACCGTCGGCACCGGCACCACCATCCGCATTATCTTCCCGAAGATGTGAGGTTTTATTTACGGGAGATTGGCGGCTTTTTTGAAAAAAGTCCTGGCGAAAAACTTTAATGGCGATAGAATAGAATTATAGGGCAATACCGCATAATTCTAAGTGCCGATGCGGCGAGCGAGGTGCGGCAGATGCTAAGCCAAAAGCGCAGATAATACTGGATGCTGCAAAGGTGAGCGCCGCCAGTGG
>NZ_PSQF01000136.1:0-5601 GCF_003324125.1 Subdoligranulum sp. APC924/74
GTATTATCTGCGCTTTTGGCTTAGCATCTGCCGCACCTCGCTCGCCGTATCGGCACTTAGAATTATGCGGTATTGCCCTGAATAAAAACAACAGCGCACGGAACGGCACAAATTGCGGCTCCGTGCGCTGTTTTACTTTGTACACCACGTGAAAACACATGGTAAAACTGCACAAAAATGCAGTGCATAATTATTGCAGGTTGTACATTGAACCCCTTGCATTTTGTGCGGGGATATTGTATTATACTAGCAAGAAGCAAAGGCGCTTTGGAATAGCAGATCCGCTGCTTCCAAGGCGCATTTTGTTTTTTAATTAAGTATTTCCCTAAAAAGAAGAGGTTTGCCAGAGCGCCCCGGATTGAGCTTACGAGCTCATCAGTAGAGGGGTGGGTTATCGTTTTAAGGCAAAAATCGGGGACGCTCTGTTTTTCTCCTTCTTTTTAGTAAAACCCGAACGGGGCAGTGGCCGTTCGGGTTTTATTTTTTGCCTTTTTTATTGTGCGGTATATTGGATCACCATGGCCGCGCGGGTTGGCGTGCTGCCGGGGTTATGGTAGGTGTGGCACTGGTCGGCATGGTAATACGCGCAGCTGGGGCTTGAAAAGCCCAGCGCATCCTTTGCCACCCCCACAGTGGAACAGCTTGCCGCGTGGCGCAGAATGGCGAAAAATGAGTACCACATCAAAGTGGTATCTTACCAGTAAAAAAACAAAAGCAAACGGGCACCATGCCGCGGGATAGGCGACTGTGGTGCCCTAGTAAACAAAAGCACCGCCAACCCCAGGGGGGGGCGGGCGGTGCAAAGGGTTATGCGTTATTTGCCGGCCAGCAAAATTCCCAGCACGGCTTTTTCTACATGCAGGCGGTTTTCGGCTTCATCAAAAATCTCGTCTGCGTGGGTTTCAAAAACGTCGGGGGTGATCTCCTCGCCGCGGTGGGCGGGCAGGGGATGCTGCACGATACAGTCCGGCTTGGCCAGCGCCATGCGGGCTGCATCCAGGCAGAAGCCGTTGAAATCCCGGCGGCGGCGCTCGGTTTCGCGCTCCATGCCCATGCTGGTCCACACATCGGTGAACAGCACATCGGCACCGCGGGCGGCTTCGTCCGGGGCGGTGGTCAGCTTAAAGTGGTCGCCATATTCCCGCGCAAAGAAGAGCACATCGGCGGAGGGACGGTAGCCGTTCGGGCAGGCAATGGTAAAGTCCATGCCCATCATCAGGCAGCCCACGATCAGGCTGTTGGCCATGTTGTAGCCATCGCCCACAAAACCGGCTTTCAGCCCGGCCAGTTTGCCCTTGTACTCCCGCACCGTCATCAGGTCAGTCAACACCTGCAGGGGATGGGCGTAATCGGTCATGCCGGAAACTACCGGCACGCCGCTGTACCTGGCCAGGGCGTCCACATCACTCTGCTTAAAGGTGCGGTACACAATAGCATCGTAATAGCGGCCCAGCACGCGGGCGGTATCCTGGATCGGCTCGCCGCGGGCGATCTGCATGTCAGCGGCGCTCAGATAGGTGCCAAGGCCGCCCATCTGGTAGATGCCGACCTCCAGGCTGGTGCGGGTACGGGTGGAATGCTTGCCAAACATCAGGGCAATGGCCTTGCCCTGCAGATCCTTGGGGTCAGTGCCTGCTTTGTGCAGGCGCTTGTATTCATCGGCGACATCCAGAATGTGGATGATCTCATCGGGGGTCAGGCTGCTTAACTTGAGTAAATGCTCCATGAAAACCCTCCTGATCAGTTACATGGATGAAAGCACGTCATCCAGAATAGCCAGTGCCTTGGCAACGTCTGCTTCGCTCAAAATCAGCGGGGGCAGCAGGCGCAGGCGGGTCTTGGCGGTCAGCACCAGAAGGCCCTTGCGCTCGCAGGCAGCGCGCACATCGGCGGCTTTTACGTCATCGGCAAAGGCAATGCCGACCATCAGGCCCATGCCGCTGACAGATGCGACATGCGGCAGAGAGGCAAGACCCTCCCGCAGCTGGGCGGCGCGGGCGTTGACGTTGCGCATGAACGCATCATCCATGGCATCCAGCACAGCGCAGCCGCCTGCACAGACGACCGGGTTGCCGCCAAAGGTGGAACCGTGAGAGCCGGGACCCATGGTATCGGCAACCTTTTTGCTTGCCAGCACGGCACCGATGGGCAGGCCGCCGCCCAGCCCCTTGGCCAGGGTGACGAGATCCGGCTTCAGGCCGAACTGCTCGCAGGCCAAGAAAGTGCCGGTGCGGCCCACGCCGGTCTGTACTTCGTCCACAATAATCAAAATATCGTGGGCGTGGCAGTAGTCGGCAACGCTCTGCACATAGTCGGCGTCCAGCGCAACCACGCCGCCTTCGCCCTGTACCATCTCCATCATAACAGCGCAGACAGAATCATCCACAGCGGCCTTGAATGTGTCAAAATCGTTGGCGGGAATGTAGCCGAAGTTAGCGGGGAAGGGGCCGAAATCCTTGTGGAAAACATCCTGGCCGGTGGCGGTCAGGGTGGCAAGGGTGCGGCCATGGAACGAGTTGACCAGCGTCAGAACTTTGTTGCGGTCGGGATCATAGGTGGTCACACTGTATTTGCGGGCGCACTTGATGGCACCTTCGTTGGCTTCGGCACCAGAGTTGCCGAAAAACACCTGGTCAAGCCCGGTGCGGGCGCACAGCCGCTTGGCCAGCTTGCCGCAGGGGGCGGTGTAATACAGGTTGGAAGAATGCTGCAAACGGGTGGCCTGCATGGTAACGGCCTGTACCCAGGCCGGGTGGCAGTAGCCCAGCGCGTTTACGCCAATGCCGGAGGTAAAGTCCAGATAGGCTTTGCCGTCTGCATCATAGGCATACATGCCCTCGCCGTGCTCCAGCACCAGCGGGCTGCGGGCATAGGTGTGCATAATGTATTTCTGGTCACGTTTGATGACTTTTTCGGTATTCATGGTATTCCCTCCTTGGGAGGTCTGGAATGGTTGGCAGCCGGATTATTCAGGAATAAACCTAAAAAATAGGCGAATGAATAACTGTGCCGTAAGTACATGCTATGTACCCACGGCCAGCTTGCACTATTCTTATAGTATAATATATTGGAAGTTTTTTCGGTACCTTTTTTTCAAAAAAGGTACAAAATCCCCCGTAAATCCCCGTAAAATTAAATCATCGGTTGCCGCGGCGGTAGAACAGGGTGCCGGAACCACGGTCAGAGAACATTTCCAGCAGAACAGAATGAGGAACACGGCCATCAATGATAACAGCCTCATGCACACCCTCATAAATGGCATCGGCCATGCCCTCGATTTTGGGGAGCATGCCGCCGGAGATGATGCCATGTGCCTTGTAGCCCTCTATCTCGGAAATCTCCACTTCGGGGATCAGGGTGGATTCATCGTCCTTGTCATACAGCAGGCCGACAATATCCGTCATGGAAACGAACTTTTCGGCGTGCAGGGCAATAGCAATGGCGGCTGCAGCAGTATCGGCGTTGATGTTGTAGGCAATGCCGTTTTCATCCATGCCAACCGTGGCAATGACCGGGATAAAGCCATCGTTGAGCAGGTGCTCAATCAGGGTGGTGTCCACTTTTTCCACGTTGCCCACATAGCCCAGGTCTACATCACTCTTGCGGGAGCAGGTGATGGTGTGGCCGTCCAGACCACACAGGCCAACACCGCGGCCCTTGAGCAACGCAACCAGATCCTTGTTGACCTGACCGGCCAGAACCTGCTGCACAATGCTCATGGTTTCTTTATCGGTATAACGCAGGCCGTTGACAAACTTGGATTCCTTGCCCACGCGGTTCAGCATCTGGTTGATGGCCGGGCCGCCGCCGTGTACCAGCACAACGCGCACACCCAGCAGGGTCAGGGTGACAAGGTCGTTCATAACGGCCAGTTTCAATTCCTCGTTTACCATGGCATTGCCGCCGTATTTGATCACCAGGGTTTTGCCGTGATATTTCTGGATGTAGGGCGTGGCTTCCGAAAAAAGCAGCGCCATTTCCTCGTTTTTCATAAATCGCTCCCCAAACGTAAAAGTAGCAAGATAAGTTAGGAGTTAGGAGGGAGGAGTTAGGAGTTGGCGGTGTGCGCACAAATTAAAAGCTACAAGCCTAAACGAGCCGTTCATTCCTCATTCCTAATTTCTAATTGCAAAATCAGGTCCGGTAATCGCCGTTGATCTTAACATAGTCATAGGTCAGATCGCAGCCCCAGGCTTTGCCGCTGGCTTCGCCGGTGCCCATATCGACTTTGACCAAAATGTCATGCTCGCCCAGAACCGCATAGGCTTCGTCCTCGCTGAACGGATGGTAGGCGGCGTTTTCGCACACAAACACCTCGCCTGCCTTGCTGGCAATGCGCACGCTGACCTTGTCGATGGAAAAATCCCCCGGCGTATAGCCGATGGCGCACAGGATGCGGCCCCAGTTGGCGTCGCGGCCAAACACGGCGGCCTTGAACAGGTTGGAGCAGACAACGCTCTTTGCCACGGCGCGGGCAATCTCGTGGGTGGGGGCGTGGGTCACTTCGCAGGTGATCAGGTGGGTGGCACCCTCGCCGTCAGAAGCATGCAGGGCGCACATATGCTCCGCCACAGCGCCCAGGGCAGCCAGAAATTTGTCATACTCCGGGCCTTCGGTCACAACAGGCTCGTTGCCCGCCAGGCCGGAAGCCAGCAGCAGCAGGGTATCGTTGGTGGAGGTATCCAGGTCAACGCTCATCTGGTTGTAGGTAGTGGGCACAACGGTGCGCAGTGCCTTTTGCAGCAGCTCCGGGCTGACGGCAGCATCGGTGGTGTAGAACGCCAGCATGGTGGCCATGTTGGGGGCAATCATGCCGCTGCCCTTGCCGATCGCGCCAAGGCGGCAGGTTTTGCCGGCCAGCTCAAATTCAATGGCATATTCTTTCTCGTAAGTATCGGTGGTCATAATGGCCTTGGCAGCTTCGCTGCTGCCCTCGGCGCTGGCCTGCAGCCTGGCCGCTGCGGCGGGAATACCGCGGGCGAACGGGTCAATCGTCATGGGCTGGCCGATAACGCCGGTGGAAGCCGGCAGAACATCCTCGGCTGCAATGCCCAGCTGCTGGGCCACCAGGGCGCAGCACTCATTGGCCAGATCCACACCGTTGGCGGCACAGGTGTTGGCGTTGCCACTGTTCACCAGAACAGCCTGTGCGTGGCCGTCCACCAGGTGGGCGCGGTCAACCTTGATGGGGGCGCCATACACCTTGTTGGTGGTGTAAACACCGGCAGCGGCACAGCGTACATCCGCCTTGATGATGGCCAGATCCAGCTTGTTGGGATTGGCCCGGAACCCGGCATGTACGCCGGAAGCAGAAAAACCCTTGGCGGCACAAACGCCGCCGGGAATGACCTTATACTTTGCCATGTTACTTTTCCTCTTTCCCACAAATAACATCAAAAATCAGAAGAAACGGAACCCACCCGGTAAAGACAGCTGCGGAACGGTCAAGACCGTTCCCTACAAACCACACCAAAGCGGTGCCATGCGGCCAGCAGGCCAACATACCGGAAAACTCCTAACTCCTAAGGCAACACCGCACAATTCCCGCCTTGCGGCTTAAGCACCGCTCCGGCAGCTGCGGCACGGCATCTGCGTTGCCAA
>NZ_PSQF01000137.1:0-5477 GCF_003324125.1 Subdoligranulum sp. APC924/74
TTATCGAGCATTTTGGCAACGCAGATGCCGTGCCGCAGCCGCCGGAGCGGTGCTTGAGCCGTTAGGCGGGAATTGTGCGGTATTGCCTAAAAACAACAGGCACAACCTTACGCGCCGCAATGCGGCAAAAGGCTGTGCCTGTTATTTTATGCGTGGTTACAGGTCGTCCTGGTCCTGGGTCGGCATTTCGTCCGCCTGGTCGGGAACGCCGGTCCAGCTGCCAAGCGGGTCGTTGTGGCTGGCAAGGTTTTCGTCGTCAATGGTCTGCCGGTCCTGGTGGGCATCGGCAGGGGTATAAGGTTCCTGGGCGCTGCGAAGCACCGGGTTGGCAATGCCGGGCTCCGGCAAAAAGTCGCTGTTCCGCGTCAGGTCGGTCCAAAATTCGGGGTCTTCACTTTCCGCGCCGCGTGGGCCGTAAGGGCGATGAAGCATGGGCAAACACTCCTTTGTTTTGCGTTGGGTTTAAGCTGCGTTCCGGCGGCCTAAACTGTAATTACAGTATGCGGCAAAGGAGTGTGTTTTATGCGGATACGGTTATTTTTCAGCGCGTTGGCGCTTACCCTGCTGCTGTTGCTGCCCATGGTTGGGCTGGTGGAGTATTTTGCTATGCAGCGCCAGATGCAGGAGCGCGTGCGCCGCGCCAATGCGGCGGGCACGGCAGTGCAGGTAGACCCGGCGTCCCGCTATATGGGCAGCCTGTTGTTGGCGGTGCAGAAAGAGGAACCCGAATTTATCCTGCTGCGCATGGATGCCCCTGCCGCCACGCTGACTCTGTGCGGTTTGCCCGGCAACATGCAGCTTGCCGCCCCCAGCGGCACCACAACGCTGTCCGCAGCTTATCTGGCGGCTGGCCCGGCACGGGCAGCTCAGCTGCTGGGGGATACCCTTGGTACCGCCCCGCAACACTACCTTGCGGCCACGCCCAGCTGCTATGCCAGCTTTTGGGAGCAGGGCACCACCGTGCGGCTGGATATGGCCGCGTTGCAGGAGAATACAGACCCCCACCAGAACTTTGTGGCAGAAATCGAGGCTGCCACTGCCGAAACCGCTCTGCGTGATTTGGGGGCAGAGCAGACTGAGGCCGGAGCAGCCCGGCTGTTGGCAGCTTACACCGCGGCCTTATTCCGCCAAAACCCCCAGCAGCTTGCCGCCCTGCCAGGCCAGGCACGGCAGGCCAGTGCCCGCATTTTAACGGATTTGCAGGCGCAGGACTGGAACACGCTGGAAAGTGTATTCAACTATTTCAGCACCGTCCCCGCGCTGGTAGTGGAAACCGCCCTGCCCAGCTTCACCAGCCGCCCCGAAGGGGAGCTTGCCCTGACGGAAAACGGGCAGCAGACGGTGCAGGAGGTGCTGAGGATGGGGGCAGGGGAATAACGCCGCAAATTGCCCGGTAGGGCGGGGTCACCTGACACCGCCGTAGCTTGGCTGTATTGCCCGTGCAAAATTTATGATGTGCGAATAAATTATTTGTAGGGGTCGGCGTCCCCGGACGGGCCTACATTGTATCGTGCCTATTAAATGATGGAGTGTGACATTTGCCGCCACGCCCGGCCCAACGCGGCCGCCGCGGCGGGAATGTCCTCCGCCTGCAGGCCGGAATAGCCCGCCACCACAGTATCGGGGCGGCAATGAGCGGCATCCTGCATATAATATTCGCTCAAGCCTTTCAGCCGCACCCCTTGTTTGGCCGCGGCCTGCACCATGGCCTGTTCGCCGCCCGCGCCCGGTAATGTGAGCAAAAAATGCAGACCGGAGTGTGCCCCCGCCAGCGTTAAATCCGGGTCCAGCCCGGCGTGCAGGGCGGCGGCAAAGGCTTCCATCCGGCGCTTGTAGGTCAGGCGCATCCGGGCAATATGGCGGGCAAAATAACCGTTGGCCATGAACTCACACAGTGTTTGCTGCTCATATCGGCTGACGGTGTTGGCGTACATGGAAAAATCGCTCTGGTAGCGTTCCAGTAGCCCCTGCGGCAGCACCATGCAGGCAATGCGCATGCCGGGGGCAAGGCTTTTGGAAAAGGTGGTCAGGTACACCACCGGCCCGTTGGCGCCGGACATGCCCTGTAAGCTGGGCAGTGGGCGGGTGGCAAAGCGGAACTCTGAGTCATAGTCATCTTCTAGGATAAAGCGCCCCGGTTTGGCGGCGGCCCAGGCTAACAGCTGCGCGCGCCGGGGGGCCGGCATGGTAACGCCGGTGGGAAAGTGGTGACTGGGGGTAACATAGCACAGGTTGGCTCCGCTTTGCTCCAGCGCGCGGATCGGCAGACCGCTTTCGTCAATTTCCACCGGTACGCAGGGGATGCCGTTGTTTTCCAGTACGGCGCGGGTGCGGCTGTAGCCGGGGTTTTCCACCGCGGCGGTGCTGCCCGCAAACAGGTGTGCCAGGCAGCCCAGCAGGTACTCCACCCCGGCCCCGACCACGACCTGATCCGCTGTGCAGTCCACGCCGCGGTATTCGCCAAGGTAGGCGGCAATCTGGGCGCGCAGGTTTTCATCCCCCTGCATATCACCCCGCTGCAGCAGCTCCGGCCGCTGGTACATCAGTTCCTTTTGGATGCGCCCCCAGCTGCGGGCAGGAAAGAGGGAAGTATCTATACTGCCGGTTGACAAATCGTATAAAATATCGTCTTGATTGCTGACTGTATTTTTTGGCGTGGCTTTTGGGGCGGGAACCACGCTGTGCTGCGGGCGGGTGTGCAGCATGCCGCCGGTTTCCTGAACAAAAAAGCCGCTGCGGGGCCGGGTGACGGCCAGCCCTTCCGCCGCAAGCATCTGGTAGGCAGTATCCACCGTGTTGGTGCTGATGCCAAGCTGGGCCGCCATGGTGCGCCGCCCCGGCAAAGCCTTGCCCGGCTGCAAGGCACCGGAGCGGATATCCTGCGCAAGTGCGTTATAGAGCTGCTCATACAGCGGCATTTTTTTTTCAGGATGCAGTTCAATCATGGCGGTTCCCCCTTACGTTTTATAATCTGGCATCATAAAAAATAAATTTACTGGCCATTTATATCATGCCAGATAAGATTATAATAGAGCATATCCCAAGCGGTTTCCTTTGTCAAGTAAATAGACTACAAAGGAACGGGGAAAATAGCAAAATGAGGGGAAGTATCATCCATGTCTACTGCTGTTATGTGGCTCCTGCTGTTCGTTGTTGTGGCGCTCGGTATCCTGATCGCTGCACTCAGCAAAACCAAATTCACCACCCAAAAAATTGCAACCATCGGTATTATGGCTGCGCTCAGCTTTGTTGCGTATGAGTTTTTCCGCATTCCCAACGTGCTGGGCACCGGTTCTTCTTTCCACCTGGGCAACACCTTTACCGCACTGACCGCCCTGATGCTGGACGGCGTTTCCGGTGGCCTGGCTGGTGCCATCGGCCTTGCTTTGGCCGATATCATGGCCGGTGATCCGGGCTATGCCATCACCACCTTTATCCTTAAATTCATCATCGGCATTGTCTGCGGCGTGTTTGCTCACAAGGTGTTCAAGCTGCAGGATCTCAGCGCAGCGGACGGCGTTAAGTATTACGTTGCCGTTATCGGCTCTGCATTCAGTGGCCTGCTGGTCAATGTGTTCACCGACCCGTTCCTGGGCTACTTCCGTAACCGCTATATCTTTGGTCAAGAGGCTGACCTGGCTTCCACCGTGGCCAAGATCACCAGCGGCGTTACCCTGATCAACTCTCTGCTGTCCACCGTGTGCGCTGTGGTGCTGTTTCTGGCGCTGGTGCCCGCTCTGCGCAAAGCAAACCTGCTGCCCGCAGCCGATAAACCAGAATAAGCGCAGCCATGGAAAATAAGCGATAAAATATATTACCTGAATGGCACCTGCCGCAAATGGCAGGTGCCATTTTTGTGCAAAATATGAAAAAAACGGAAACCACTGGTGCTGAAGCGCAAAATGGTGTAAAATAGAACCTATGTATTGAGGTCAGAAAATACAAGGGCATTACACCCCTGATAGATGCCAGGCAACCCTGCCAGGAACGGAAAGGAAATATCATGGCAAAACAAACGACCCGTGCCGGGATGGATGTAAAAGAAAAAATGTATCTGGTGTTGGTGCTGTGCTTTGCAGCGGTGCTCATCACCGTGGGGGCAGCGTTCTTTATTGTGCGCGGCTTGGGCAGCACCACACGGCAGAATGATAACACAGCGGATTCCGCCGCCACCCAGGAACCCCTTGTGGCGGACAGCAGCTATGATAAAAACCAGAATACGATCGATACCAACAAGTACAGCTCTACCATTCTGGAAGAAAGCGCCGATGCGGGCCAGAGCTATGTGGACGAAACACTCTTCGTTGGCGATTCCAACACCGCCCGTATGTACCGCATTTTCAATTATTGCAGTTATGATAATGCCATTGGCTCGGTGGGTATGTCCGGCAAATCCCTGGCAACGTATGCCTGCGTGCAGTTCCAGGGCTACAGCGGCTACAAGACGATGCCGGAAGCGGTTGCCCTGATGCAGCCCCGCCGCGTGATTCTGACCTTTGGCACCAACGATTTAAGCTCCAGCTACAGCGCTTCCAGCTTTGCCAGCGATTACGCCAAGGGCATCAAGGCTGTGCAGGATGCTTACCCCAGTGTGGATATCATCGTGAACGCTATTCCGCCGCTGGGCCAGCAGCATTCCAACCAGAACCTGACCCAGACCCAGGTAGATGAATACAACAAAGCCCTGGTGCAGATGTGCCAGGATAACGGCTGGAAGTTCCTGAACAGCGCCGAGGTGCTGAAGGACAGCTCCACTGGCTATGCCAAAAGCGGCTATGTGCTGAGCAGTGATGGTATCCACCTGACCGAGCAGGCCATGGATGCGCTGTTTACTTACATCCGCACCCACAGTTACATTACCGAGGATACCCGCCCGGCCCTGACCGCCGTGCCTACCCATACGGGGGATAAGGATGTTTCGGTTGCGAGCAACATTGTGTCCAGCACCACCGCTACCATAGCGCCCGAAACCACTGAAGCTCCCGATGAAGATGCCAGCGACAGCAGTTCTTCCAATGGACCCGACTGGGCAGACGGTACCAGCGGCAGCTATGCCACCGCGACCCCGGACCCGGAATACACCTATTGGAGTGAGATCATCGCCCCCACCTGCACGGAGCAGGGCTACACCTACTACCACTGCAATGAGGATTCCAGCAAGGATTATAAGAGCGAGTATGTGAATGCCCTGGGGCATGACTTCCAGAACGGCTACTGCACCCGCTGCGGTGTACAGGACCCCAATGCTGCAACGCAGGAACCGACCCAGGAACCCACCGCAACGGAAGCTCCGGCCCCTGATGCGCCCGCAGATTCCGGCACCAGCGGATCGGGAGATACCCCCGACTGGGCATCCGAAAACAGCGATAGCACCCCCGAAGCATAATGCCGAAAAAACGAAGGCAATACCGCATAATTCTAAGTGCCGATACGGCGAGCGAGGTGCGGCAGATGCCAAGCCAAAAGCGCAGATAATA
>NZ_PSQF01000138.1:0-5421 GCF_003324125.1 Subdoligranulum sp. APC924/74
TACCGCAACCCGACATTATCGAGCATTTTGGCAACGCAGATGCCGTGCCGCAGCCGCCGGAGCGGTGCTTAAGCCGTCAGGTGGGAATTGTGCGGTGTTGCCATAAGGAAAAGCCGGGCGGTGGAGAAACCGCAGGGAAGCGCCGTCTGATTCTTGCGTTTTACTGCAAATTGTGCTATATTTAAAATCCAGGATATCCTAGTGTTTTCCTTGGATATTCGGGATAGGACACAAACGAAATGAGGTAAGTTGGATGGGACTTTGGGCAGACGCAAAAAACATCCGGGACAAAGACCCTGCTGCACGCAATGTGGCGGAGGTCATCATTTTGTACCCCGGTTTCCATGTGCTGGTAACGCACAAAATTGCACATTTTTTGTACTGTCACAAGTGTTTCTTCCTGGCGCGCCTCATCAGCCAGCTGGCCCGCCACCTGACCGGCATCGAGATCCACCCCGGTGCCAAGATCGGCAACCGGCTGTTCATTGACCACGGTATGGGCATCGTGTTCGGCGAAACGACAGAAATCGGTGATAACTGCACCATCTACCACGGCGTTACCCTGGGCGGCACCGGCAAGGATTCCGGCAAGCGCCACCCCACATTGGGCAATAACGTGCTGATCGGTGCCGGTGCCAAGGTGCTTGGCCCGGTGTATATCGGGGATAATGTCCGTGTCGGCGCGGGCAGTGTGGTGCTCAAAAATCTGCCGGCCAATACCACCGCGGTCGGTGTTCCGGCCGAAGTGGTCCGCGTGCGCGGCAGCCAATCCTGCCCGGCGGACGACCTGGACCAGCAGGCGCTGCCCGATGTGCTCAGCAACCGCATCAGCGCACTGGAAGCCCGCTTGAGCCGCATGGAAGCCGCCATGCAGGGCGAGTACCCGCCCGACAAACCGCGTTTTGCCGCCCCGGAAACGGACGGTGTACCGCCGCAGAATCCGCATACAGAAGAATAATTCAGAAAAATTTCAAGCTCTCTGCCCCACTTTGGGGTAGAGAGTTTTTTACTTTGCCGCAATTTTTCTGCTTTTTATTTGGGCAGGTGCTACCCAAATGCGGTATTATCTGCTATAATAAACGTGATTTTGATAATAAAGAGGGGTGCCTGTCATGAAAGCTGTTATCACTGTTATCGGCCACGATACCGTGGGTGTTGTTGCCCGCGTAAGTGCCGTGTGTGCCGAGCTGAACATCAACATTGAGGATATTACCCAGAGTATCCTGCAGGATATGTTCTGCATGATTATGCTGGTGGATATCTCTGCCTGCGCAAGCGAACCGGCCGAAATCCGCGCCCGTTTTGACACATTGGGCCAGGAGATGGGAATGCAGGTCACTGTGACTCGGCAGGAAGTCTTTGACGCGATGCACAAGGTGTAAGGGGGCACACGATGAAAATTCTGAACAGCGGCGATATCTTGGAAACCATCGAGATGCTGACCGCAGAAAACCTTGATGTGCGTACCGTTACCATGGGCATCAGCCTGTTGGACTGCATTGATCCCGATGGCAAAAAAGCCTGTGAGAAAATCTATAACAAAATCACCCGTCTGGCGGGGAACCTGGTTCCCGTTGTCAACAAGATCAGCGCGGACTATGGCATTCCCATTGTCAACAAGCGCATCAGCGTAACGCCCATCGCCATGCTGCTGGGCGCTGCACCGGATGCCGACCCCGTGTGGTTTGCCAAAACGCTGGATGCTGCTGCCAAGGCGGTCGGCGTCAACTTTATCGGCGGTTACGGTGCTTTGGTGCATAAGGGTTTTTCCGCCGGCGATGTGCGTTTGATCGAAAGCATTCCCCGTGCACTGGCCGAAACCGACCTGGTCTGCTCCAGCGTCAATATCGGTTCCACCAAATCCGGCATCAATATGGACGCCGTTGGCCTGATGGGCCGCGTGGTGCGCCAGACCGCCGAGCTGACCAAAGATAACATGTGCATGGGCGATGCCAAACTGGTGGTTTTCTGCAATGCACCCGAAGATAACCCGTTTATGGCCGGTGCTTTCCACGGCCCTGGAGAGCCGGACTGCGAGATCCATGTCGGCGTTTCCGGCCCCGGTGCGGTGCGCGCCGCTCTGGCCAAGCTGCCCAAGGATGCCCCGATGGATCAGGTGGCAGAGCTTGTCAAGCGCACGGCGTTCAAGATCACCCGTCTGGGCCAGCTGGTGGCCAACCTGGCCAGCGAACAGCTGGGTGTGCCCGCGGGCATCATTGATCTGTCCCTGGCGCCGACCCCGGCTATTGGCGATAGTGTTGCCAACATTCTGGAAGAAATGGGTCTGGAAAGCTGCGGCTGCTGCGGCACCACCGCCTGCCTTGCCATGCTGAACGACGCCGTGAAAAAGGGCGGCGTAATGGCATCCAACCATGTGGGCGGCCTGTCCGGCGCATTCATCCCGGTATCTGAGGATGACGGCATGATCAAGGCAGCCGAATGCGGCAGCCTGACGCTGGAAAAGCTGGAAGCCATGACCGCCGTCTGCTCCGTTGGCATTGACATGGTGGTTATCCCCGGCGATACCACCGCCGAGGTCATCAGCGGTCTGATTGCAGACGAAGCCGCCATCGGCATGGTCAACAGCAAGACCACCGCTGTGCGCGTGATCCCCGCCATTGGCCACAAGGCCGGCGATGTTCTGGACTTTGGCGGCCTGCTGGGCCACGCCCCCATCATGCCCATCAGCCAGTACAGCCCCGCCGTTATGATCCACCGCGGCGGCCGCATCCCCGCACCGATGCAGGCATTGAAAAATTAAAGAATCATTCAATAAATAATATATACAAAAGAGCCATACCAGGCAGGAGAAGCACTTGGTATGGCTCTTTTGTATGAGTATATTGAATGTGAAAGATGCAGGAATGAGGATGATTTCTATACGATTTGTAGGGGCCGATGCTTGCCGTCGGCCCCTACAAATGTTTTTTAAGTTTGCAGCAACCAATTTACGTTTCTCCGCGGCGCGATGAGGGCATCGCGCACGACAGAATGTTTATATATGAGCCGCGCATAATCAAATGCTCTGTAGGAAACGGCCTGCCGAGCGATAATCCAATAGAATCTATGCTCGTCCGGGGCGTCGGGGGACGCCGCCCCGACTGTGTGGCAGGTGCATCACATTTTAGCATAGAAACCAGACAAGGCCCCGGCGGGCTCAGGTGACCCCGCTCTACCTCAAATTCCTAATTCCTCATTCCTAATTTCTAATTCCCAATCAAAGCACTCCCTGCTCCATCTTTGCCTTTACCTCAAACAGGTCCTTGCAGCAATCGTCATACAGGCTGCGCATTTCGTCGGTTACGGGCAAAAGGTCGGGCACCATCACGGTTTCGGCACCGCTGGCGTGGCCGGCGCGGATGCCGTTGTGGCTGTCCTCCAGCACCATGCAGTCATGGATGTCCACCTTAATGCGGCGGGCGGCTTCCAGAAAGATATCCGGCGCGGGTTTGCAGAGCTTGACCTCGTTGCCGCACACGATATCATGGAAATAGCGGGCGGTGCCGGTGGTCTGCAAATTCAGCTCGACCATGGTGCGCGGGCTGGAACTTGCCACAATGCGGGGCATGCCCAGATCTTCCAGGTAGGACAGCAGTTCTTTCAGGCCGGGCTTGCAGGGCACGCCCTTTTTGATCTGCTCGCCGCCGTATGCCCACACGGCATGCAGCAGTTCCTCGGCTTTGTCGCCGTAATAGCCGGCAATGTACTGGAGCTGGTGCTCCCCGGCCAGGCCGCGGCCATTGGAATAAAACTCCGGCGGCGGATCCGGCAGGCTCATCTTGCGGCAGCAGGGGCTCCAGAACTGGTCCCAGATGCGCTCCGTGTCAAACATCAGGCCGTCCATATCAAAAATAACGCCTTTTACTTTCGGTGCCATAGTGTGTGATCCCTCTTCTTGTCTTTGCAAATGCTGCCCGGCGCTGTGGCCGGGCGCGACTTATGCTATTATTGTACCCCATAAAATGGGGTGGTGCAATCAAAAAGTAGTCAAATTTTGCATAAAGACTGCAAATGTGTGCAGAAAGCGGAAAAATAGCTCTTGTATTTGCCACTTTAGAGCGTTATAATAATTACAATTTCGCACCACAATCAGGTTTGTGCGAACCTTCATGCGGTGCTGAATAAGGAGAGTAGGAAATAATGTTGGATATCAAAATTGTTCGTACTACTGAACCGAAGGCAAAGCCGCAGGACGAAAGCAAGCTTGGCTTCGGCAAGATTTTTACCGACCATATGTTCCTGATGGACTATACCGCCGGTGAAGGCTGGCATGACGCCCGCGTTGTGCCGTATGCCTCCCTGCCGATGGACCCCGCTACCGTGGTGTTCCATTACGCACAGGAAATTTTTGAGGGCATGAAGGCCTACCGCACTGCTGACGGCAGTGTGCAGCTGTTCCGCCCCGATTGCAATGCAAAGCGTTTCCAGGATTCTGCTGACCGTCTCTGCATCCCCAAGATCCCGGTTGAGGATTTTGTTCAGGCTGTTGAGACCCTGGTTGACGTTGACCGTGACTGGGTTCCCCACAGCGACGGCGCAAGCCTGTACATCCGCCCGTTCGTGTTTGCAAACGATGTCGGCCTGGGCGTGCATGCTTCCAAGCATTACCTGTTCTGCATCATCTGCGCACCTTCCGGCGCTTACTATGCCGAGGGCCTGGATCCCGTCCGCATTTATGTTGAGGACGAGTACATCCGTGCAGCCCCGGGCCTGACCGGCTTTACCAAGTGCGGCGGCAACTACGCTGCTTCCATCAAGGCTGGCGAGCTTGCCGAGGAAAAGGGCTTCAGCCAGGTTCTGTGGCTGGATGGCGTTGAGAAGAAGTATGTGGAAGAAGTCGGCTCTATGAACATCATGTTCAAGATCGATGGCAAGATCTACACCGCTGCCTGCACCGGCACTGTTCTGCCCGGCGTTACCCGCCGCTCCATCATTGAGCTGCTCAAGGACTGGGGTTACGAGGTTATCGAGGGCAAACTGGCCATTGCTGATGTGATGAAGGCTGCCGAGGAAGGCAAGCTGGAAGAAGTGTTCGGCACCGGCACCGCAGCTGTTGTCAGCCCCGTTAAGGAGCTGGATTGGGAAGGCAAGGTTGCCAACATCAGCGGCGGCAAGATCGGCCCCCTGACCCAGAAGCTGTACGATACCCTGACCGGTATCCAGTGGGGTAAGCTGCCTGATACCAAGGGCTGGACCGTCAAGGTTGAACCGAAGGTCTGATTCGACCCGGAAGCTATGCTTTTTAGCTGAGGCAACACCGCACAATTCCCGCCTTGCGGCTTAAGCACCGCTCCGGCGGCTGCGGCACGGCATCTGCGTTGCCAAAATGCTCGATAATACACAAAGTATTATCTGCGCTTTTGGCTTAGCATCTGCCGCACCTCGCTCGCCGTATCGGCACTTAGAATTATGCGGTATTGC
>NZ_PSQF01000139.1:0-5310 GCF_003324125.1 Subdoligranulum sp. APC924/74
GGCGGCTGCGGCACGGCATCTGCGTTGCCAAAATGCTCGATAAGACATCCAGTATTATCTGCGCTTTTGGCTTAGCAGCTGCCGCACCTCGCTCGCCGTATCGGCACTTAGAACTATACGGTATTGCCCTAACTCTAACCGGAACCGGATTTCGATACAACAAAGGATTGCGAGGCAAAACATGCAGGCATATCTGATTTTGGCAAATGGCCGGATCTTAAAGGGCAAAAGCCTGGGCTGCCAGGGCACTACCGTGGGCGAAGTTGTGTTTGCCACCGGTATGGTCGGGTTTGAAGAAACGCTGACCGACCCCAGCTACTATGGCCAGATCATTACCCAGACCTACCCGCTGATCGGCAACTACGGCATGAACAGCGAAGACAAAGAGAGCGGCAAGATCTGGGCAAAGGGTTACATCGTGCGCGAAGCATGCACGACCCCTTCCAACTTCCGCAGCGAGGAAACGCTGGATACTTTCCTGAAAGAAAACGGCATTATCGGCATTGAGGGCATTGATACCCGCAGCCTGACCCGCATCCTGCGCGAAAGCGGCGTTATGAACGGTGCCATTACCACCGAGTTTGACCCCGAAACCGAGCCGGAAAAGCTGGCTGCCCTGATGCCCATCATCAAGGCTTATGCCGTGACTGGCGCGGTGGATGCCGTGACCTGCACCGAGCCGCAGTGCTTTGCCCCCACTGCCGGCGTGGCGGAGGGCGAAGAACCGCTGCACATTGCCCTGCTGGACCTTGGCTGCAAAAAGAACATTGTGCGCTGCCTGTGTAAGCGCGGCTGCCGTGTAACGGTGCTGCCTGCTTCTACCACCCTGGCAGAGCTCAAAGCCCTTGCGCCGGATGGCCTGATGCTTTCCAACGGCCCCGGTGACCCGGCAGAAAACGTGCAGGTCATCGCCAATATCCGCGATATGCTGGATACCGGCATCCCAGCTTTCGGCATCTGCCTGGGCCACCAGCTGACCGCCCTGGCTGCAGGCGCCAAAACCTGCAAAATGAAGTATGGCCACCGCGGCGCCAACCAGCCTGTGACCGACTTTGCGCTGGAACGTACCTTTATTACCAGCCAGAACCACGGTTATGCGGTTCTGGGCGATACTTTGCCCGCAGGTACCGGCCGCGTCAGCCATGTGAACGCCAACGATAAAACCTGTGAGGGAATTGAATACCTGCAGTGGAACTGCTTTACGGTGCAGTTCCACCCCGAAGCAAACGGCGGCCCCAAGGATACCGAGTTCCTGTTTGACCGCTTTTTGCAGAATGTCCGCCGCATCAACCGCGTGAAAGGGGGCCGTTGAGATGCCGAAAGATCCTAGAATCAAAAAGGTGCTGGTTATCGGTTCCGGCCCTATCATCATCGGTCAGGCTGCCGAGTTTGACTACTCCGGCACGCAGGCCTGCCGTGCTCTGAAATCCGAGGGCATTGAGACCGTGCTGGTCAACTCCAACCCGGCCACCATCATGACGGACCCGGATATTGCGGATCATGTTTATATTGAGCCGCTGACCGCCGAAGTTGTGGAACGCATTATTGAAAAGGAAAAGCCGGACGCCATTCTGCCCAATCTGGGTGGCCAGATGGGCCTGAACCTTTCCATGGAACTGGCCCGCAGCGGCTTTTTGGACCGCAGCGGCGTGCGCCTGCTGGCCTGCAAGCCGGACACCATTGACCGTGCCGAGGACCGCCAGCTGTTTAAGGATACCATGGAAAAGCTGAACCAGCCCTGCATTCCCTCCAAGGTGGTGGAGGACCTGGATTCCGCCATGGCATTTGCCGATGTTATCGGCTATCCCGTTATCGTGCGCCCGGCTTTCACCATGGGCGGTACCGGCGGCGGTATCTGCGAAAACCCTGAAAAGCTGCACGAGATCGCAACCAACGGCCTGCGTCTTTCCCCCATCCATCAGATCCTTGTGGAAAAGTGCATCGCCGGTTGGAAAGAGATCGAATACGAAGTGATGCGTGACCACAAGGGCAATGTGATCACCGTATGCAACATGGAAAACCTGGACCCTGTCGGCGTGCATACCGGTGACTCCATCGTTGTGGCACCCAGCCAGACTCTGTCCGATAAGGAATACCAGATGCTGCGTACCGCCGCGCTGGATATCATCACCGAGCTGGGCATTGAGGGCGGCTGCAACTGCCAGTTTGCCCTCAAGCCGGACAGCTTTGAGTATGCGGTCATCGAGGTCAACCCCCGTGTGTCCCGCTCCTCGGCGCTGGCCTCCAAGGCAACCGGCTATCCCATCGCCAAGGTGGCAACCAAGATTGCCCTGGGCTACACGCTGGATGAGATCACCAACGATGTGACCGGCGAAACCTGCGCCTGCTTTGAGCCTGCGCTGGACTATGTGGTCGTCAAATACCCCAAATGGCCGTTTGATAAGTTCGTTTACGCCGATAAGAGTCTGGGAACCCAGATGATGGCCACCGGCGAAGTGATGGCCATTGGCAACAACTTTGAACACGCCATGATGAAGGCAGTCAGCTCCATTGAGCTGGGCATGGATACCCTGACCCTGTCCGACTTTGAAAAGCTGACTACCGAGGAAGTCATTGAGCACCTGCATGTACAGGACTCCGAGCGCGCTTTCTGCGTATACGAAGCCCTCAAGCGCGGTGTGCCGCACCAGACCATCTATGACATCACCAAGATCGACTGGTGGTTCCTGGATAAGATGCAGCACCTGGCGAACCTGGAGCTGGGCCTGAAAAACGGCCCCCTGACCCGCGAAAAGTATCTGGAGGCCAAGCATTACGGCTTCCTGGATAAAACCATCCTGCGCCTGTCCGGTGCCGAAAAGCTGCCGATGGACAACTATGTCTGCGGCTTCAAGATGGTCGATACCTGCGCTGCCGAGTTTGCCGCCAAGACCCCGTACTTCTACTCCACCTGCGATAAGGAGAACGAGGCCGAGCAGTTCATCCATGCCCATAAGACCGGCAAAAAGAAGATCCTCGTCTTTGGCTCCGGCCCCATCCGCATCGGCCAGGGCATCGAGTTCGACTACTGCTCTGTCCACGCAGTCTGGACGCTGAAAAAGCACGGCTGCGAGGCCATTCTGGTCAACAACAACCCCGAAACGGTTTCCACCGATTTTGATACCGGTGACCGCCTGTACTTTGACCCGCTGAATCCCGAAAGCGTTGACCATATTATCGCTGCCGAAAAGCCGGACGGCTGCCTGGTGCAGTTCGGCGGCCAGACGGCCATCAAGCTGGCAAAGCATATGGATGAGATCGGCCTGCCCATTTACGGCACCCCGGCCGATGCCATCGATGAAGCCGAGGACCGCGAACGCTTTGATGAGCTGTTGGAACGCTGCGGCATTCCCCGCCCGGCGGGCCGCACCGTCTTTACCCTGGACGAAGCCCTGCAGGCTGCCCAGGAGGTCGGCTACCCCGTCCTGATGCGTCCGTCTTACGTTCTGGGCGGCCAGAATATGATTGTGGCCTATAACTCCAGCGATGTCATCGAGTATATGGGCGTTATCACCAAGCATGTGGACATGAGCCACCCGGTGCTGATGGATAAGTACATCTACGGCACCGAATGTGAAGTTGACGCCATCTGCGACGGCACCGATTACCTGGTGCCCGGCATCATGGAGCAGATCGAGCGCACCGGCGTGCATTCCGGCGACTCCATCTGTGTCTACCCGCCGTATAATTTCCCGCAGGATGTGATTGATACCCTGGTGGATTACACCGGCCGCTTTGCCCGCGAGCTGAAGGTTGTGGGCCTGGTCAATGTGCAGTACGCTGTGCAGGACGGCAAGGTTTACGTCATCGAGGTCAACCCGCGTTCTTCCCGTACCGTGCCGTATATCTCCAAGGTCACCGGTGTGCCCATGGTCGATCTGGCCGTGCGCTGCACCCTGGGCGAAAAGCTGAAAGATATGGGGTACGGCACCGGCCTGTGGCGCAACGGCAAGAGCCCCTATGTGGCTGTTAAAGTACCCGTCTACAGCTTCCTGAAGCTGCACGGTGTGGATACCATGCTGGGACCCGAAATGAAGTCCACCGGCGAAGTTTTGGGCATTGCTCCCAACATGCACGAAGCGTTGATCAAGGGCTTGGTTGCCGCCGGTTACCAGTTCAAGACCCCCGGCCCCGGTTCCTGCGTAATTATCTCGGTCAAGGATTCCGACAAGAAAGAAGCCGCCGAGCTGGCCTGGAAGCTGCATGACTACGGCTATAAGATCTATGGCACCCCCGGCACGGCACGCTACCTGAACAGCCAGATGGTGCCCTGCAGCACCGTGCGCCAGATGAGCGAAGAACGCCCGAATGTGCTGGATCTGCTGGAAAGCGGTCTGGTGGATTACATCATCTCCACCAGCCCCCATGGCCGTGACCCGCACCGCGATTCCGTTAAGTTCCGCCGCAAGGCAACCGAGCTGTCCATCCCGTGCATCACGGCGCTGGATACCGCCCGCATTCTGGTGAATGCCCTGCGCAGCGACCATGACATCAGCGGCATGGAGCTGGTGGATATCGCCACCCTGCACCGCGATGCCGCCAACGGCAAATAACCAAGGGTAAAACAGAAAAACAACCTGGGGCAGCAAAGCCCGGCAGCCGTTGTGCTGCGGGGAGCTTTGCTGCCCTGTTTTTGTGCCGTACAGCAAATGTTTTGCGGCGGTGCCCGTGCGCTATGCACGCGTTCCCGAAAGAAACGCGGGATTGTTGCATCTTTTTGTGAGATATGCCAATTTTTGATTTTTTGGGCTAGGTTTTGGCAGAATCACTTGATTCTGCGCGAAATTTTCCTTATAATAATCAGCGTACTAAAACGTGGGGCAGTTACTTGCCTGATGATGAAATATATGCTTAGGGAGATAACGAGTTATGACCAGATCACAGTTGATTACCAAAGTTGCAAACGATACCGGCATTTCTGCCGTTGAAGTTGAAAAGATTATGGACGGCATTTTCGGCACCATCGGCGATGTGCTGAAGGCTGGTGATAAGGTTACCATTGCAGGCTTTGGCCGTTTTGAAATGCGCGAACGCCAGACCAAGAACTTCACCAACCCCAAGACCAAGGTCACCAGCCAGCTGGAACCCACCGCTATCCCCGGCTTTAAGGCAAGCGGCCGCCTGAAGGAAAAGGTTGGCAAGTAATTGCTGAACAGCAGAACATAAACAAAATCAACCGCTCCGGTTTGCCATGCATGGCTGACCGGGGCGGTTTTTAGTTAGGGCAACACCGCACAATTCCCGCCTTGCGGCTTAAGCACCGCTTCGGCGGCTGCGGCACGGCATCTGCGTTGCCAAAATGCTCGATAA